>NZ_CP159873.1 GCF_040571325.1 Kitasatospora sp. HUAS MG31
TCGAGGGCTTCACGAAGCCCCTCCTCGCGCAGCATCTCCAGCACCCCGGCGGCGTCCCCGGCCAGGGCCATCCGCAGCGAGTCGCCGATCGGCAGCGGCAGGCCGCCGGGCAGCCGGTCGACGGCGCCGAAGTCCACGCCGAGCCGCCAGCCCTCCGCCGGGCCGTCGTCCTTGAGCAGCCGGAAGCGCCCGGGTGCGGGTCGGCGTGCAGCAGACCCGTCTCGACGTAGCCCGCGAACAGGAAGCGGGCCAGCAGCTGCCCCGCGCGGTCCCGCTCCTCGCGGGTGCCGCGGGCGATCACCTCGGCCAGCGGGGTGCCGCCCATCCACTCGGTGACCAGGACCCGGTCGGCCTGGGCGATCACCTCGCGGACCCGGATGTCCGGGTCGTCGGCGAACTCCTCGGCGTGCCGGCGCTGCGCCTCGGCCTCCAGCTCGTAGTCCAGCTCCTCGGCCACCTGCCCCGCAGCTCGGTGATCAGCGGCTTGACGTCCAGCCCGGCCGGCTACGCCGGGTAACCACGGGCCTTCGGCCCGGGTTGCTTGCGCCTTCGGCGCTGCGCGGCGGCTTCGCCGCCGGTACTGCCCGCTCCTTCGGAGCGGGGGCCTCGGGGCTTCGCCCCAAGGCTGGCCCGCGCTTCGCGCGGCCTGGGGCCGGCTGCGCCGCCGGACCGGGCTACGCCCGATCAGAAAGGGGTGACGGTGGTGCGTGGGCTTGGGTGCTGGTGGGTCAACTCCGCGCTTCGCTGCGGAGTTGGCGGGGTGTGGGGGTGAGGCCTTCGTTCGGCCCGGGTTGCTTGCGCCTTCGGCGCTGCGCGGCGGCTTCGCCGCCGGTACTGCCCGCTCCTTCGGAGCGGGGCCTCGGGGCTTCGCCCTGGGGCGCGCTGCGCGCGAGCGGAGGCGGTTGCGCCGGCGGGTCGGGCTACGCCCGATCCGGGAAGAGGGGTGCTTCGCCCCCTTGGTGGCGGGTCAGCTCACCTGCTGTGCTCTGGGGCTGAGGTGATATGGGGCGTTAGGCCTTCAGCCTTCGGTGGGTTGGGGGTGGGGTTCGGGCTTCGCCCGGGCTGACTGCGGCGGTGGATGGTCGTCGGCGTCAAGCACTTTGGGCCTTGATGGGTGGTGAGGTGACGTGTCGTCACATGAGGGCTGGGGTCACTCATGGAGGCGTGGAGGGGCAGGCTTCGCCCCCGTCTGTGCATCAAAAATAGGAGCCCGATAGATTCTGGGAAATTAGACAGGTTCCGGGGGTGCAGAAATTGCACGGACATAAAGCCCTGTGGGGCTCCTTAGACGGCATCAGAAAGGCCTGTCGGTAGCGCGGTCATCTCACATTTTCCGGGAGCAGCAGGGGCTGAGGGTGAAAGGGATTGCCGAGCGAAGATGGCGGGAGCAATGGCGGCGAAATTCGCGTGGCTGGCCACCATGCGCCCCGCCGGACTCCGAACCGGCGGGGCCGGCCTTCGGCTGCGGCGGTGGGGCGGCGGATGGATCCGGCGGGGTCTGGGCTCTCGCATGGCTGGAAGCCCAGCACGACCTGCGGAAGGGGCAGTCAACCCACCGTCGGCCAGGCGCAGCGGAGCAGGCGCGGCTGTTGAGAAGCTGCGGTGCGTTTGACGTGCCCGTACGTCGCCAGGGTTTCGCTGAAAGCCGCACCCGGATGACGCGGCCCAAGCGGCAGCGCTCGGCGCTGCCCCTTTTCGGCGGCAGTAGCGCGATCCTGCTGCTCGCCCTACGACAGCGGGATGCAGCTTCGCACGCGCGGCTGGATGCCCCAGATTGACGCATGGTGCACGGGAGGGGCGGCGGTCGGGTGTTTTGGGTGTGCTTGCCCAGTGGTTACTTGCGCCGGATGGGATGTGGTGGTCGGGGGCAGCCGTGGGTGATCTCGTGGAACGCCCAGGGGTAGTGGTAGTGGGCGTTGCTGATCGGCCATTGGGGTTTGGCGGATTCGGCGGATGGCGTGCGGGTACGGGATTTGCTCCGTGGTGTGGGTGGTTGTGGTGGGCGGAGTTTGCAGGCCTCGGCGAGGGCGGTCAGGTCCAGGTGGCCGCCTTGGTAGGGGTCGCTGAAGAGGGGGCGGCCGGCGGCGTTCGCGAGAGCGGCAAGGTGGGGAGCGGCGCGGAGCAGCGGGCTGGCCCAGGGCGGGACTGGGTGGGTCAGGCAGCCGAAGCGCAGGTTGTCGGGGTCGTGGAGGGTGACGGTGGTGCCGTCGATGGCGGCATCGCGTGGGTGGGCGGTCATCAGTTGGGTGTCGGAGGCGGCGGTGAACACTGCAGTGGCCAGCGCGGCGGCCAGGTGGGGATGGGCGGTGGCGGTGTGGAGGCGGTGGGCGACTTCGGCGGTGGTGGTCGGCTGCATCGCGGGCGGGTGGTAGCGCCGCTCGGCGGCCAGGGGCGGGGTGCAGTAGCAGGGGCGCTGGGAGCCGTCCAGGGCGCGCAGAGTCGTCAGGGCCGGGAGGTCGAGCCAGCGGCCTTCCAGAGGACGCCGAGTACGAGGATGGGGCAGGTCATTGGCGGTGGAGTCTGGCAGGAGGGCTGCGGCCTCGACGAGGCGGTGGTCGGCAGCGCGCAGGGCCTTCTGGAGTGCCGGGGTGGGGCGTGAACGGTGGCAGACCAGGTGCAGGCGCACGCCGGTGCGCGAGCGCAGAGCCAGCAGCTCCGCCACGCGGGGTGTGGTCAGGAGGTGGGCACGCAGGACGGTCAAGTGGGTGATGGAGGTGGCGAGGATCCAGGCGGCGGCCATCGCCCAGCACCGTTCACCGTCGCCCGTACGGGTCCCGGTGGTGGGAAGAGGCTTGCCCAGGGCGGCGATGATGTCCAGGGCCAGGGCCACCCCGGAGTCGGTCGCGGGAGTGGGGTGGACGGTGATCCGGCCGTGGTGGGCCTGGTGGCCGGCAAGGGCGGCGCGGATGTGGTGCGGGTCGTCGTGCGGGTCCAGGACGAGGATGACCGGAGGCGGGTCGGGGCAGATGAGCATGGTCAGGCCCTCGGGCGGTGGCGGCGTGGGCGGGCGGTCATGCGCCCGTGCCCAGGCGGTCGTAGACCTGGCGTAGGAGGTGCTCGTCGAGGTGGGTGCGGCCTTGGGCGGCGAGGCCGTCGGCGGCGTGTTTGGTGATGCGGGCCCAGGCGCGGAAGTTGCCGTGGGCGGCCTGCTTGTCGACCAGGGCGATCAGGTCCGCATCGACGCCGTCCCACAGGGGATGGAAGGCCGGGATGGCGGCGAGGACCTCGGGCAGGGTGAGCGGCAGGGCCTGCTGCCAGATGTAGACGCGGGAGGCGAGCATCGGCTCACGGCGCAGGACCTTGGCACAGCCGTCGCCGCCGGCGAAGACGACGGCGATGTCGGTGGCCGGGTCGTCCCACAGATAGCGCCAGTACTCGAAGCACTCCCGCGACAGCCACTGGGCCTCGTCACAGACCAGGACGTGGAAGGAGCGGGCGAGGGCGTCCTTGAGGACGGTGTCGAACTCGATCGGCCGCCCTGGTGGCTCACCCGGCAGGGCCAGGGCGCGGAACAGTTCGTGGCGGATGTCGCGCGGCGTGGGGCGGGAACGGAACGCGACCCGGTAGGTGTGGCGGGGCGCGAGGTGGCGCAGCGCGGCGTTGACGGACAGCGACTTGCCGTTGCCGGCGGCACCGGAGAGGACCATCATCGCCCTGGCGTCGAGGGTGGCGGCGATGTTGTCCTGGGTGGTGCGCAGCGCCTCGGTGGCCACGACGCGGGCACCGGTCAGGTTGAGGTAGTGGTCGGCGCGCTCCGGGGGCAGCATGCCGGGACGTACGGCGGGCGCGGTGGTCATAGTTCTCCTACCTGGACGTGAGGCTGTCGGGTTCGGTGGAGGCCGTCGTAGTGGTGAGTTCGGGTGCTCGCCGTGTCCAGGGCGGGGCATTCGGGCTCGGTCACTGTGGCGGGTCGGTTTCGGCGGATGGTGGGGGCTGTTGGCTGGAGGGCTCGCGGCGGGGCATGGCAGCAGGTCGGGGTAGGACCCATCCGTCCGGGACCGGGGCGTGCGGGAGCAGCCCGGGCAGGGCCAGCGCCCGCAGGTCCCGGCTGCCGGCCGCCGCCAGTTCCTCCTCCGCTTCCGCCGCGGTCAGTGCCTGGAGCGGTTCGGGGGTTCGGGCAGTGGTGACAGCCGCGAACCGCTCGGTGCGCAGTCGTTCGGCGGCGGCCAGCGCCTTCTTCAACCGGCGCTGCTCAGCCGATCTGGTGCGGCGCACGGCGGCCCGTTGCTCGTCGGAGGCGGCGTCGGACAAGTGGGCGGCGCCCAGGTGGGTGCCGGTGACGGCGTCGACGACCTCGATCTCGTGGGCGTGGTGGGGCAGGTACCGGATGCGGACCTTGATCCCGTCGTCGGCCAGACCCTGCATCCAGTTACCGACGTAGTACCGGCCCCGCCAGTACACGCCGCTGCTGGTGAGCGTGCGGGCGGTGCCGTCGTCCTCCATCGTGAATGCCCACAGCTGCCCCGGCGTCGGGTCCTCGATCGGTGTGGGGTCCTCCAGCCACGCCTGCACAGGTGTGCGGCCGGCCAGGGCCGCCGAGGTGTGCTCGGTGTTCCACCAGTGCACCCAGTCCAGCAGCAGCTGAACGAACGCGGTGAACGTCAGCGGCGCCGTGTCGTCCTTGGCCCGGTCGCGGCGGCGGACGGAGGCGGTAGGGGCGTGGGTGTAGCGGGGCAACGAGGCGAAGAACATCCGCTCGGCGCACCGGTTGAGGTTCTCCACCGTGCCCTTCAGGTGCGGGGTGTAGGCGGGCAGGTCGTGCACGGGGACGGCGAAGGCGCCGAGCGCGGAGGCGACGGTGCGGGAGAGGAAGTCCTTGCCGCGGTCGATCCGTACCAGAGCGGGCAGGCTGCCGACCGGTCCGTAGGGGCCGTCGGGTTCATCGCGGGCGATCGCGGTGCGCAGCGCCGCGAGGATCGCGTCCCGGGAGGGGGTGTGCGGGGTGATCGCGAGGCCGGTGACGGCGTTCGTGGCGCAGTCGATGAACCAGGTCACCCAGGGGCACACGAGCTGGCCGTGCAGGTCGACCTCGACCGGGACGTGCTTGTGGTCGCCTTCCCAGCAGGCGTTACGCCACTGGCGGGGGCGGCGCAGGTGCACGTCGTGGCCGCGCCGGGCCCGCTCCCCGCCCACCAAGGCGGCGCGCTGGCCCGGGTTCAGGTCCCGGCGGATCGCCCGGTGGAGCGTTGCCAGCGACGGCACCGCCAGTGGCGCGGCCTCGCCCGTGTCGGCGTGCCCGCCGTCGTCGTTGCTTCCTGTGGTCCCGGCAGCGGCTCGGGCCTCGGCAAGGAGCTCGCGGTGGACCGCGGCAGCATTCCCGCACCACAGGACGAGCCGGGCGTGCAGCTGCGGGGTGACCGTGAAACGCTCCCGCTGCCTCGCGCCGGTCCTTCCCTCGGTACGCGCCGCGGCCAGCCAGCGCCACACCGTGCGCAGCGACACCCCTACCGCGTCCGCGACCAGCCGCACGTGGCCGGTCGTCAGCTCGCCCCGCGCGTCCAGGGCCAGGAGGCGGTCCAGCGCCTGCTGCCGCGCCAACGCCACCGGCACCACCGGCCCCGCGCCGGTTGGTCCGTCCTCCTCCGGCATGAGCACCACCTCCACTCCCCCGACGCCGCAAGAACCCGTGCCCTCCGGTACAGGCGTCGTGACACCAGGAAGCCGCAGTCCGCACCTAGATGACAGCGCAATCGGCATTCCGCTGACACCACAGCGGGGTGTGCGGTACACGCACGGTTTGGCCGCAGCAGCGGGCAGCGCGGTTGGGCGGCACGCGCGCGGCCTGGTGCGGTTCGAGACGGAAGGCTGGCCACTTTCACTTGAGCAGGACCCGTCCGGCGGGTGCCGCGCTTGGCCACTTTCGGATGCTGGTACGGCCGGTGCCAACGCTGAAATTCGCCAGCCTTTCGATCATGTGTCGGGCAGGATGCTGCCCTGTGAATCACGTCCTGCACGGGCTGGCCGCCAACCCGGCCCTGCCCTCCGAACTGGTCGACCGGCTGATCGCAGTGGCGGACCCCGATCTTGCCGAGGCCCTGGCCTGCCGCCCGGACCTCAACCGTGCACAGATGACGGCGCTGGCCTCCCGCTTCGAGGAGGCCGCAGTGCGGCTCGCGTACGAGGGCCGGCTCAGCGCCACCGACGTCGACCCCGCCGTACGGCCGCGCGCCGCGCTCGCCCTGCTCGAAGAAGGCACCGGAGCGCCGGAGTGGGCGCGGCTGTTCGCCACCGACCCCCTCGTGGAACGCCGGGAGAAGCTGGCCTCCTGCCCCGGCCTGCCGCCGGACGTGGCGGCGGCGCTCGCCGCGGACCCGGAGGTTCGAGTCGTCGCGGAACTCGCACTGTGGGCAACGACGCCAGACCTCGCCGCCCGGCTCGCACAGCACCCGCACACCGAGGTCCGCCGCGCAGCGGCGGCCAACGAGGCAACCCCGCCAGCCGTGCTGGCGGGGTTGCTAACCGGCGAAGGCCTGCCCGCGGCTCGGTCCTGCCTGGTCTGCGACCGCGAGACGATCCCTTTCGTCCACGACCCGCACTGCTCGCGGCCCGACTGCGAGCTGCCGCCGGGAGCCGCCTGCGACGGCTCCCACGAGTCCGCCGTGCACGACATCCAGCAGACGGCCCTGCGCAACCCGGCCACCCCCGCAGCCGCAGCCGCGCTCTTCGCCGACCACCCTTCGGTGCTGTTGCGCCAGGAACTGGCTGCTCGCCCCGACCTGCCAGCACAGGTGTACGCGCGGCTCGCCGAGGACCCCGTCCCCTGGGTGAGGGCCCAGCTCGCGGACAATCCCGCGATCGACGAAGCCCTGATCCGCACCCTGGCCACCGACCGCGGCCACGACGTCCAACGCCGGCTCGCGCACCACCCTCGCCTGCCGCTCGACGTCCTCGCCCACCTCGCCAGTGCCACCCGGCTCGGCTCACCCCTGCTACCGCGCATCACCGCGGCCTGTCCGGCCGAGGTCGAAGAGCTGGCCACCTCACCCGATGCGACCGTGCGGATGCTCCTCGCCCAGCGCCGCGACCTGCCAGCCGAAATCCGCGACACGCTGGCCCGCGACACCGACGCCAAAGTGGTCAAGGCCATCGCACCGCAACCAGGACTCTCCGAAACCCAGCTGCGGGCGATGGTCGAACGGCACGGCGCGCGAGCCGTCGCGAAGGTGGCCGCCAATCCCGACGTGACACCCGCCCTGCTGGAACACCTCGCCCGGCACCAGCCGCCGGTGCAGAAGGCGTTCCGCGAAATCGCCCGCCACCACCACGCGACGGCCCCGGCCCTGCTCGCCTGCCTGACCGACCGACAGGCCAGGCCCATCGCCGCCGGCCATCCGGCTCTACCACCTGCGGTCATCGTCGAACTGCTCGCCGACGACAACTGGCAGGTAGTGGAAGCAGCCGCCGCCAACCCGTCACTGCCGCCGGCATCGATGCTGGAACTGGTGCCCTGACCGGCCAGGCCGGCGCCCCTGGCCGAGCGAAAACCCATGGCCTGACAGCCTGCCAGGACGATTGACTGGCACCGGGCACAACACCGACCGACGAGGGGGATCCGTGGAGGACCCGGATTTCACAGTCCTGCTGACCGGCGACTCCCCTCACGACCCGACGGCCCTCAAAGCGGTCTGCACGGTCACCGGGCTGGGCCTGTGGCGCAGCCGGCAGCTGTTGGACAGCGCGCCCGCCACCGTCAGGTCGGACATGCCGTTCGACATCGCCGCCCGCACGGCGCAGCACCTGCGCCAGGCCGGCGTACCAACCGTGATCCGGTGCGGCTGGTGCCAGCGCACCCTGTCCGGCGAAACGTCGGTCGACCCCGGCCCATGCGCATCGCCGTACTGGCCCACCGCTCACTGCCAGGCCAACTCCATGACCAGCTGTGATTGCGAGTTCTGCGCCGTGTATGGTCCCCTGCCCGGGCACACCGTCAGCTCCTGAACCCCGTGTCGACGACCGCGAGCCCAGAGCCTGGTTGGAAACCATGAACACAGGCCCAACACCACCCGACACTGAGCTGGCTGCCCGCTTAGGGATCTGCATCAAGATGTCACTGCGCGAAGTCTCCTGATGTCACTACACATGCGCACCCCGATGACACCCCGCGCTCCCCCGCCCCATACGCCACCGTCAGCAGAAGCTGGTGACACCGGCTGATCCCCAGTGACAACAAACCGCAGATTCGCACCTAAAAATGCACCCGCCGATCGCTCGGAAATCGGCTCTGGAGAACGCGGAGGAAAACGTGGTGAACGGCGGGGATGGCCTGGTCGACGCACCCGTTGGTGACGGGGCCTCTGCGGGAGACGTCGCGGGGCTGACGGCCGAACAGGAGGCGGAGCTGGACGTGCTGGAGGCCCGGATACTGAACTTGATTGAGTGATGTCGGAGCGGTTCGCCTGACAGTGATCGGTGTGCTCCGGTAGCCCTGGACCGTGAGATACGCACAGGGCGGCGGCTTGACCGACGCTGGGAGGGCCGCGCGGGAGCGGATCCGGCTGCAGGCCGTGGAACGCTTCGAAGACGGGCAGAAGAACCGAGAGATCGCTGCCGCGTTGCGGGTCAGCGAGCGGTCCGTGGAGCGGTGGCGGCGCCAGTGGCGCGAGCGCGGCGAGGCCGGGGTGCGGTCGAAGGGATCGCCGGGGCGTCCGAGGCTCAGTGAAGCGCAAATCGCCAGGCTGGCACGGGAGTTGGAGCGCGGACCGCTGGTCCATGGCTGGGCCGACCAGCGGTGGACACTGGCACGTATCAAGACGCTGATCGGTCGCTTGTTCCACGTGAGCTACACGGTGGAGGGCACCTGGCGGCTGCTGAGGCGGCACGGCTGGTCCTGGCAGCAGCCGGCCCGGCGGGCGATCGAGCGCGACGACCAGGCGGTCGAGGTCTGGAAGAAGGAGACCTGGCCGCTGGTAAAAGCACCGCGGCGGAGCGCGACGCCTGGGTGGTCTTCGAGGACGAAGCCGGGCAGTCGATGACGCCGCCGCGCGCGAGAAGCTGGGGCCGCAAGGGCATTACGCCGGTGGTCCGGGTACGTGGCCGAGGCTCGGGCCGGGTGTCCATCGCCGGTCTGACCTGCTACAAAACCGGGAAGCGTTCCCGGATGTTCTACTCGATTCGCGAGTACCGGGGCCGCAAGGGTGAGCCGAAGGGGATCGGCTGGCGCGACCTGCGTGACCTGCTGGTCAGGGCACACATCCAGCTTGGCGGCCCGATCGTGCTGGTCTGGGACAACCTCCGCATGCACCTGGTCGAGCCACTGCGTGAGTTCTTCTCCGCCCACGCCGACTGGATCACCGTCTTCCAACTTCCGAACTACTCACCTGACTTGAACCCGCAGGAGGGCATCTGGTCGCTGGTCAAGCGCGACATCGGCAACCTCGCCGCGGCCAACCTCGGCCAGATCACCCGCGCCGTAAAGCGCAGGCTCAAGCAGATCCAGTACCGCCCGGACTTGGTCGATGGCTGCCTGGACGGCACCGGCTTGATCATGGACGGCTGACCGACATCACGAATTCAAGTTCAGTAGTGGCCCTGATGCTGTTGATCCGCACCCAGGCGCGGGGCTCCCGGCACTGGGGCGCGGCGTGGACTGACCTGCGCAAGGCCAGGCTCCAGTGGGATCGCGTCCTGGGGTTCGCTGAATAGCTGGACCGTTCAAAAAGGCTCGGTTCTGGTTCATCTCTGCGTCGCACAATTTCCGGGGAAGTGAAATCGCCGTCATGATGAAAAAGCTGCGTCCGCACCAGGAAGAGGCGTGCGATTCGGCAGTACGACTTCTGACGCTGCCCGCGTCCGGTCTGGTGCCGCCGGAGGGGCTGCGGTGCCAGATCCGCGCGGCGACGGGCTCGGGCAAGTCGCTGACAGCCGTGCACGTCGCCGCGCGGCTCCACGCCGAGCGGACGCTGGTGATCGTGCCCTCACTGCCGCTGCTGGAGCAGACGGTGGAGGTCTGGCAGCGGGAGGGACGCGGCGGCCGGATGGTCGGGCTCTGCTCGCTGACGGGCAACGAACAGCCGGTGGGCCTTCGCTGCACCACCGATCCGGCCGAGCTGGTGCGCTGGACGGCCGGGCCTGGCAAGGTGACGGTGTTCGCCACCTACGCGAGCCTGGGCCTGGGGCACCTGGAGAAGGCGCACCAGGCCGGGCTTCCGGCGTGGTCGCTGGCGGTGGTGGACGAGGCGCACCGGGTGTCGGGGCAGGCGGGACGGCCGTGGGCGGCGATCCTGGACAACGCCCGGATCCCGTGTGACCGCAGGTTGTTCATGACGGCCACCCCTCGCCTGTGGGCGGTCAAGGAGACGGATCAGCTGCGGGCCGCGGCGGCCGGGATCGAGTCCGCCGAGCTGATCGCGTCCATGGACGACGAGGCCCTGTTCGGACCCGTCGCCCACGACTACCCGCTTGGGACCGCAATCTCGGACGGGGTGATCGCCCCGTACCGCATCGTCTGTGTGGACGTCTCCGATCCCGTCCTGCAGGGCCTGGAGCAGCACGGTGCGCACGAGATGTCGGTCGAGTACCGGGGCGCCCGCCTGGCGGCCCTGCAAACCGCTCTACTGACCGCCTGCGCCGAGTGGGACCTGTCGCGGGTGCTGTCCTTCCACCACATGGTCGCCGAGGCCCGGGCGCTGAGCACCGGCCTCCGGGACGTCGCCCGGGTGTTGTGGGAGCAGGACCCGGCGTTGCACCCGGCGCCGGAGCTGGTCGGGACGACGTGGCTGGAGGCCGAGCACACGTCGGCCGAGCGGCGGGCCGTGCTGGGCACGTTCGCGTCGCTGGTCCGGGAGGACGGGTGGCGGCTGCTGCGCTATGTCCTGGCCTCGGTCAAGGTCTTGTCGGAGGGCGTGGACACCTTCGACTGCGACGCGGTGTTCTTCGCCGACGTCCGCGGATCCATGGTCGACCTGGTCCAGGCCGTCGGCCGGGCACTGCGGATGCACCCCGGCAGCGGGAAGATCGCCACCATCGTCGTGCCCGTCCTCCTCGGCGCCGGGGAGGACGGCGACCAGCTGCTCACCTCCCGGGCCTACGACGGGCTGAGCAAGCTCCTCATGGCCCTACGGGCCCATGACGCGGCCGCCGTCGAACGCCTGGCCCTCCCCCAGTCCGAGACCCGACCCCCTCGCGAGCCGAAGCACGCCGGGGAGCCCGAGGAGTTCCGCTCCGCCGGCGACCAGGCGCAGCTTCTGCAGTTCTCCACCCAGCGGGATCCGGCGGTGATCGCGGCGTTCATCCGTACCCGGGTGCTGGAGCCGGAGCGGACCGAGTTCCGGCGGGGCCTGGAGGAGCTGCGCGCCTACCGGGAGGCGTTCGGCGACGTGAAGGTGCCGTACGCCTACCGGGCGCCGTCCGGGCACCGGCTCGGGGTGTGGGTCGCCGACCAGCGCCGCTACAAGGCCGCCGACGTCCTCGACCCGGAGCGCATCAAGGAGCTCGACGGGCTCGGCATGGTGTGGTCGGCGTTCGACACCGCCTTCACCGACAACATCACCGCGGTCGCCGGATACGCCGCCGAGCACGGACACCTCTGCCCGCCGAACGAAGCGGTGTGGGGCGGTCGTCCGGTCGGGACCATCATGAAGAACCTCCGCACCGCCCAGCGGCGCACCGAAGCGCTCCAGCGCCGCGCCGAGGCCGGGGAGACCGGCCTGGACTGGACGGGGGCGCTGAGCGCCGACCGCAAGGCCGCCCTGGACGAGATCGACCCGGCGTGGTGCCCGGCCTGGTCGGTGGAGTGGCAGCGGTGCTTCGCCCTCGCCTGGCGGCACGTGAAGGAGGGCGGGACGCTGGCGGGTGCCGAGCCGGGCAGCGTCATCGTCCAGGGCGAAGACCTCGCCGGGTGGGGCCGCGCACAGCAGGTCGGCTGGGACAAACTCGCCCCCGCCCAGCAGTGGCTGTGTGAGCACGTCCTCGGGCTGGAGCCGCTGGCCGCCGAGCAGAAGCCGGCCGCCAAGGTGAGCCACGCGGCAAAGGAGCAGCGGAACCTCGCCGCCGCCGCCCAGTACCGGGCCCGGGAGGGCCACCTGAACGTCCCCCGCAAACACAAAGAGCCCCTCGTCCTGGATGACGGCACCGACGAGGGCACCGTGGTGGAGATCAGCCTCGGCCTGTTCATCTCGAACAGCCGCAGCCGGCGCGGCGACATCCCCGCCGCCCGCGCCGAACGGCTCACCGAACTCGGCATCCGCTGGCAGCTGAATCGGAACTCGTGATGCCGGTGCCGATTGGCAAAGCATCCGGCTGTAGCGGTTCGTCCCGGTCTCAGCGTGCACATCAGCCAACTTTAGTGGTGCACTCCCGCGCCTCCTTGAGTTGCATAAGCCACGCGCCTAGCGTTATTGATCCGAAACGGTAGGGGTTCTGGATCGTTGAACATCGCGTGAGTGAACTGGTGGGGGATGCGCGGCACTTGTCGCCGTCGGCGCAGGAGGCGTTGCGGCTGCGGGCGGTGGCCGCGTTGGTGGAGGGCCGGGATCGCGAGGACGTCGCGGCGGTGTTCAAGGTCTCGTTGAAGGCGGTGGACGGCTGGTGGGCGAGGTGGCTGGCCGGCGGTCGTGAGGCGCTGATCGGGCGGCCCCGCGGGCGACGGGTCGGGGAGCATCAGGTGTTGTCCGAGGCAGAGCAGGCGGCGGTGCGGCAGGCCGTGCTCGACCACCAGCCCTGTGAGCTGGGGCTTGTCGGTCAGCTGTGGACGCGTTCCCAGGTGGGTGCGCTGATCGCGAAGCTGTATCGGGTCCGGCTGACCGAGCCGGGGGTGGGCAAGTACCTGCGCCGCTGGGGGCTGTCGTTCCAGCGTCCGGACAAGCGGGCTGTCGAGCAGGATCCCGAGGCGGTGCGTGCCTGGCTGCAGGAAACGTGGCCGGCGATCCGCGCGAAGGCGAAGGCCGAGGGCGCCGAGGTGCTGTTCGCCGACCAGGTCGGCATCCGTTCTGACCAGGTCAGCGGCCGGACCTGGGGCGAGAAGGGCCGGACCCCGATCGTGCGCCGGACCGGGAACCGGTTCTCGGTCAACGCCATGTCCGCGATCAGCACCAAGGGCCGCATGCACTTCATGGTCTTCACTGGCACCTTCGACGCGCAGGTCATGTGCCGCTTCCTCAGCCGGCTCGCCTGCCACTTCGACCGCAAGGTCCACCTCGTCGTGGACCGGCACTCGGCCCACCGCAGCAAGAAGGTCCGCGCCTGGCTGGCCGACCACGCCGACCAGATCGAGCTGCACTTCCTGCCGTCCTACTCGCCCGAGCTGAACCCCGACGAACTGGTCAACGCCGACCTCAAGCGCAGCCTGCCCACGAGCCACCGGGCCCGCAACCAGGCCGAGCTCGCGGCCGAAGCGCGACGCTTCTTCCGCCGCCGCCAGCACCAGCCTCACATCGTCCGCGGCTACTTCCACGGTCCGCACGTGCGCTACTGAACTTGAATTCGTGATGTCGGTCAGCCGTCCATGATCAAGCCGGTGCCGTCCAGGCAGCCATCGACCAAGTCCGGGCGGTACTGGATCTGCTTGAGCCTGCGCTTTACGGCGCGGGTGATCTGGCCGAGGTTGGCCGCGGCGAGGTTGCCGATGTCGCGCTTGACCAGCGACCAGATGCCCTCCTGCGGGTTCAAGTCAGGTGAGTAGTTCGGAAGTTGGAAGACGGTGATCCAGTCGGCGTGGGCGGAGAAGAACTCACGCAGTGGCTCGACCAGGTGCATGCGGAGGTTGTCCCAGACCAGCACGATCGGGCCGCCAAGCTGGATGTGTGCCCTGACCAGCAGGTCACGCAGGTCGCGCCAGCCGATCCCCTTCGGCTCACCCTTGCGGCCCCGGTACTCGCGAATCGAGTAGAACATCCGGGAACGCTTCCCGGTTTTGTAGCAGGTCAGACCGGCGATGGACACCCGGCCCGAGCCTCGGCCACGTACCCGGACCACCGGCGTAATGCCCTTGCGGCCCCAGCTTCTCGCGCGCGGCGGCGTCAACGACTGCCCGGCCTCGTCCTCGAAGACCACCCAGGCGTCGCGCTCCGCCGCGGTTCTCTTACCAACGGCCACATCTCCTTCTTCCAGACCTCGACCGCCTCGTCGTCGCGCTCGATCGCCCGCCGGGCCGGCTGCTGCCAGGACCAGCCGTGCCGCCTCAGCAGCCGCCAGGTGCCCTCCACCGTGTAGCTCACGTGGAACAAGCGACCGATCAGCGTCTTGATACGTGCCAGTGTCCACCGCTGGTCGGCCCAGCCATGGACCAGCGGTCCGCGCTCCAACTCCCGTGCCAGCCTGGCGATTTGCGCTTCACTGAGCCTCGGACGCCCCGGCGATCCCTTCGACCGCACCCCGGCCTCGCCGCGCTCGCGCCACTGGCGCCGCCACCGCTCCACGGACCGCTCGCTGACCCGCAACGCGGCAGCGATCTCTCGGTTCTTCTGCCCGTCTTCGAAGCGTTCCACGGCCTGCAGCCGGATCCGCTCCCGCGCGGCCCTCCCAGCGTCGGTCAAGCCGCCGCCCTGTGCGTATCTCACGGTCCAGGGCTACCGGAGCACACCGATCACTGTCAGGCGAACCGCTCCGACATCACTCAATCAAGTTCAGTACACCCTTGACGAGAACCAATTGAGTTTCTGATCAATAGGGCATGTCTGACCAGAGCACGGCTGCCGCAGCCTTCGCTGCGGCAGCCATCGTCATCACCCCAATTGCCACGGCAGCCGCACAATTTATTCAACGCCGCTGGGCGGTAAACTCCAGGGATAAGGTCAAAGCGGATCTAGAGCTTCTTCAGCAGATGTGGCCCACGGAGGGGAAAGGAGAGCTTTCGGCGCACATCAGATACGAGATTAACCATATCGCCTGGCGCGAGAAAAATGAGAGGCGTAATGTGCGGGGGGCACTGTGGTCCGTCACCCTTGCCTACATTGGCGCCCTTGCCCTCTATGTGGAAATCAATCCAGACTCGGCCAAATGGCTGACCAAATCAACCGCAATTATCGAATACGCAGGCTGGGCGGCAGCCTTCACGTTCATCCCTGCAGGAATGGCCCTATTCGTCTGCTTTATGATTAAGCTCCCCCGAGACGACAGGGGGAGAGTTCTGCTCTATGGGGACAGCGGCAACGAGGAGCGGATGAGGCCTATCCCTGTTCTGATTTGGCCCCGGGCAAGCCTCACCAAGCACACGGGAAGGCGTAATCCAGGTTGAACTCGCCTTGTCTCAGGCGCTGACGGACCTTAATCCCTGCGATGTGACTGGCCTGCGATAGGCGCAACGGTGCGGGCTCACTACCCAGGCGCCCCGGCGCCATAGCATCGGAAGCGGGTGCTGCTTGAGACCACCGAGCAGGGGGCGACCTGTCGCGCCCCGACCGCACACCGAGGTAAGCAGTACCCGCGCAGGTGACAGGTCGCGACAGCCCTCAACGCGACAAGAGGTCGCGACAGCCCCCGCGACAGCCGCGCGGCGGCCGGCACTCATGCGGCACGGCCCTGCAAACCCGGGTGGAGCTTGGCGTGCAGCACCAGCACATCCCACCAGGGAGGACGACGCTGCGGCACGATAGATGCCATGAACTCACATGAGCTCAACGCCATCTGTGACGTTTGCAAGAACCCCATCGCGGATGGCGCGGGCAACGTCTGGATCGACAAAGCTGACCTCTCCCGTGCTGAACGTGGCGTCAAGGAGTGGGAGGACGCACAGCGTGAGGCAGCCCGGGAACGCGACGGAGTCGTCATGTACTCCGCTGATGATCTATTGGCCTATCCGGAGGCGGCCCGGTGGGCGGTAACTCACAGGGCTTGCGACCCGGAACCTGACACGTCGGCGTATTCCTTCGAAGTGCACCGCTGCCGGACCTGGGCCGAGCTGGTCGACTGGACCGCGCACCTGATGGGCAAGACGTGGCTGCAAGTCACGGACTGGAACGTGCTCCTCGAAGAAGCAACCGCAGCGCGCGGGCACCGTATCTCACCGTCTGTGAAACCGAAGATCCGCTGACGCCAGTCTTCCACCGCCCCTCGCCCCACGAGCAAGTCACGTTCGCCGGTCCCGCAGCGGGTAGAGCTTCGCGTGCGGTACCCGCTCCGCCCACCACAGATCGTCCGGGGCTGAGATCAGGGCGGCCACCTGTTCGCGCTTGGCCGGGGCGGGCAACACCAGCGGGCCCAGCTCCTGCGCCTCCCGGTCGCTGACGCACTGCGGGCACTCCAGCCGGTTGGAGCCGGCCTTCTCGGTCAGCTCCAGCTTCGAGCCCTCCTTCCCACCGATCGAGCCCCGACAGGTCCAGCACGGGCGCAGCGGGCGTTGGCCGCGCGGGCTGCCTCCAGTCGTGCCTGGGCCTCGGCCTCCCGCTCCTCCTCGCGCCGCTGTTGCTTTTTCTCGTGGCAGGACCAGCAGAGGCCGCCCGGGCGGCGGGTCCAGGTCTGTCGTCCCTGGGAGCCGCACTCCTCGGAGCTCTCCCGGTAGGGGACGTTCCCGCAGTCGGCGCAGGCCAGCGTCTTCATCCATTACCGGTGCTCCTGGTCGGCCTTCTTCTCCCGGGCCTCTTGGCGCGCGTCGTAGGCCGCGCGGGTGTCCGGGCTCTCTAGCGCCTCCAGCAGGGAGTGCCGGCCGTCTCGGCCGTAGCGCCACCACATCGGGCCGAGCGGGCCGTGCTCGGCCAGCAGGTCCAGGGTGGTGGTAATGACCGGCACCGCGTCGTCGTACTCGCGCCAGCCGTCCCCGTCGTTCTCGTGGGTGCGGATGGTCCACCAGGAGCCACCCCAGGCCTCGCGCGCCAGGTCTGCCACCTTCTGCTGACGGTTGGCCAGGGCGACGGGTCTGGCGTCGGTGACGACCAGGGCGACCGGCGGGTAGCCGGGCCGGGTGTGGCCGGGTGTGGCCGGGCCAGGCCCGGCGCCACCATCACCGTCCGGTCGGCCTGGTCGGCGAGGGCCGGGTCGTTGTCGCGGACCTTGGTGCGGAACAGCTCGCGGTAGGCGGTGAACTTCGCGGCCACCCGCTCCGGTGCCGTGGTGGAGCGGTCGACCTCCACCATCAGCACCGGCACCCCGATCTCCGGGGCAGGCCGCACCGCGTCCGGCCGCACCTTCCGGCGGCCGCCCGGCAGAACGAACTCGACCTCGGTCGCCCAGTCGGTGATGGTGCCGACCCCGCCCGGCGCGCCGTCGGCGGTGCCGCCGAGGACGAAACGCGGCGATCGTCTCGTTGACCGCCACCTTCCCCGAAGCCCTGCGCCCCACCACCTCGGTGCCGGGTGCGGAGAAGCCGGCGGTGCGGCACAGGCACGAGCGATGCGATGCGATGCGGTGCAGCATCGGCGCGACTACCGCACCGACATTTGCAGTGCGGTGCGCCGGCCTTTTGCAGTGCGGGAACCGAACCGGCGGTGCGGTGCGGTGCGCGGGCCGACCACTTGTCCAGGCGAAACGCGCCTCTGTCCAGGGGCAAAGGCGCGCCCCGGTCGACACGGTCGACGCGCGCGGGGGGCGCGCGAACTCCGCGCGGCCTGTCCATAAGCGCGCCGCGCGCTGTGGGACTGTCCATCGCGCGCAGCCGCGACGGCTGGTCCGCTCTGCCAACGGGTGAGGTGCTCCCCCAGGGCCCGGCACAGCAGGGCGAGGGCGGCGTCGGCGCTGGGGCGGCGCAGGGGTTCGCCGCTGGCGGGGCCGGCAACGATGCTGCTGTCGATCAGGGCGGTCCAGGTGCCGAGCTGCACGTCAGTCCACAGGCGACTCGCCCTTCGACTGCCACGTGAACCGGGTATCGGTCTGCCCGCGCGCTGACTGGCTGTTTGTTCGAGTGGTCTCCGGGAACGCTAGACGTCGGGTCAGATTCGCGCGCATCAGCGCGACATGATCAACCGGTGCCGTAAGGCTTGCCGAAGATCAGGCAGGTGACGCCATCGTGGCCCCATTCCCATCCGGCTCTCTGCCCGGGCTGCCGGGCTACGTCGCCTGGCGAACATCGAATACCTGACTCACAGCAGGAAACTCGTGCCTGCCCGCATGCGATCCAGAAAGAGCGAACCATGACATCCGTGATGGACCAGATATACCAGCAGTTGAAGTCGGTCCTGGGAGGAACCAACAGCAATCAGTTCCTGTCTATGACGGTGCCCGGAACCATGCTCAACCCGGGCGACTTCGCGTACGACACCACCAAGGTCAAGCCAGCGGTAGTCGCAGAGGCCGAGTCCCGGCTCGTCGACCAGATGTTCGACATAGCCGAGATCACCGGCAGTGGCAATGGCCAACACGTCTCCGCGCAGTACCTCCAGGCCCTGAGCACTCTCGTGCCGAAGTTCGATCCCATGATGCCGACCGTGAAGAACCGGCTGCGGGAATTCTTGCGTTCGCCAGCTCCCCCAGACGCCGTCGTAGACGGAGACCCGTTTACCGGCTCAACTCTGGAGGAGCTGTACTTTGCCCTTTACGACTCGTGGTTGAGAAAGAAGGGCGCGTGGGAGCAGCAGGTTGTCAAACAGAAGCAGGAGCTGACGAAGGAACAGTTCGTCGAATGGTACGAGGGGCACGCTGAGACGGAGCTGGCGGCTATCGACGCAGCCGAAGGCCGGCTGGTTTCCGTGTTCTCGCCATCGGATATGAAGGCCATTCTCGGAGCGCTTGCCGCCGGGCCCGGTGGTGAGATCACCGACGCGGTGAGCCAGGTCCTGGACATGCGATTGCCGTCACCCAGCGGAGGGTACGTCTTCCCGATCGACCTGTCTCCCAGCGACTGGTTCCGGGAACTCGCCAGCGACCAGGCGCCGGTCGACCTTCTCGACGATCCACGGTTCATTGCCTTGAGCCTTACCGGCCGTCGGCAGGCCTTGGACGCCACGATCAGCCAGGTGAAGGCCCTGATCAGCCGGATGCCGACCGCGGGAGCGCTCGCCACGGCGACCGCCGCCGTGACCACCGCGCAGACCGAGTTCACAGCCGCACAGAACACGCTGGTCAACCAGTACTCGGCGAACACCGTCACCGCGATCGATCTCGTCCTGGCGGCGATCGCACCAGGAGGCGCCGCCACCGTCGACGCCTTGGACAAGCAGGTGGCCGCGGTCAGTTCTGCCAAGGGCGAGAGCCTTCCCGCGACAAAAGCGATGCGCGCCAACGGAATGCCTCTGTCCCCAGCCGATCTCCAGAAACTTCTGGACGGGCACCAGCGTGTACTCGACGCCCAGTCCAAACTGATCACCAGTGCGCAGAACCTGGCTGATGCCGGCATGAACCTGGCGTCGGAGCAAGCACAGACGTTCGGTGAACTACCGGTGATGCTCGACCGCCTGCGGTCCCAGCTCGCCGACGTCACCGCCCTGCAGGCTCAGCTCGCAACCATCGCCGCGAACCCCGCCCCGACCCCGGTGCCAGCGAAAAACGTCGCACAAGACGAGAAATCGATCACGGCCGTCCGCACGATCATCAACGAGGCGGAGTCCGCGACGTCGGCCGCGACATGGCTGACCCGCCTGTACGTGATTGTCAAGGAGGCAGACGCGGCGAAGCCGCTGTACACAACGTCCGTGACCGCATGGCTGGCGTTCGTCGCGGACGCCCTCACCGGAGCGGTCAACGACGTCGCCCACGCCGCTGCCGAGGTCCGCCAGGCCGCACTGGACGCCTCGAACGCGCCTGGCGCCACCGGCGAAACAGTCAAGGCCGCCGTCGGTCGTGCCATCGAAGGACGCCCGACCGCGGTCGTTCCGGTCCTGCAAACGATCACCGACGAAATCGGATCCGCCTCCGCAGCCGCGGGCGCCCTCGAAAAGGTCGACAGCCAGATCAAGAGGCTGAACGCCGAAGGCCAGTCAGCGGTCACCGCCGGCTTGAGCGCAGTCTCGAACGCGCAGAAGCAAGCATTCCCGCCCGCACCGGCCCCACCTTCGGACACGGTGACCGCCGCGATCCCAACCGGCATTACAGCACTCCACGATTACCTGACCGGAGCCACCAACGCAGCCGCGGTCAGTCTCGCCGCCGCGAGCGCCGCCGCGAGCGCCGCCGCCCAGCATGCGAAGGGCTACCAGGAGAGCACCGACCCGTCGTCCGCGCGGTCTCAGACCGCAGACCGGTGGATGGAGCTGAAGTTCTCGCTCAAATCCAGCGAGATGACCTCGAACAAGTCCACGTCCAGCCTGTACTCGCAAACCAACTGGAGAACGAGCCTTTTCCTCGGGTCCGCGAGCGGCAGCAGCAAGCCGGCACAGTATCAACTGATGTTCCGGAGCCGGGCCGCCTGCGGCCCGGCTCCGGCGAGCAGCCATCGCCTCCCCGCGGCTGCTCTGGCGTCCTGCAAACAGCGGGGATGGGGTCCGAGCGGCGAGGAGCAGCCACGACAGGGCGCCGGTACGCCCCCCGGCTCGCCTCGCCCAGCATCCCGCCCGGTTCCAGTGGTTCCCACAAGGCAGGATGCGGACCGCGGGTTCCCGTGCTCAGCTTCAGTAGGGCGCGAGAGTGTAATCAGTCCCGTGCCATTGAGCCTCTTTCATCCTGTCCCGACAGGGTGAAATGCCTGGTCAGCGAGTTGTAGTGACGCAACAAGGCCCCTCGTCGTTGCCGTGGTGATCTCACTCATCACGTCGCCGCCGAGGGGCCCTGTTGGTCTCGTATCCTGCCATGCTCGACGTCCCGCACGAGCTGGTCGAGCACGTCTCGTGGCTGATCCATACCCGAAGGTGTGAACTCGGTTCGCGGTGGCGGAAGTTGGGCTGCTTCAAGCAGGCATTGCTGGTCCTGGCGCATCTACGGAAGAACGAGACGCTCGCCCAGGTCGGAGCCGGGTTCGGGGTGTCGGAGGCGACCGCCTGGCGGTACGTGGACGAGACCCTGGAGGTCTTGGCGGCGTGGGCACCGGGCCTGCGCGAGGCGCTGGTGGGTCTGGGCGAGGGCGACTTCGTGATCGTCGACGGGACCCTGATCCCGACCGACCGGATCAAGGCGGACGAGCCGTACTACTCGCAGAAGCACCGCAAGCACGGGATGAACGTCCAGGTCGTCGCCACGCCCGACGGCACACCGCTCTGGTTCTCCCGCGCCCTGCCCGGTCGCACCCACGACCTGACCGCCGCCCGCGCCCACGGCATCGTCCAGGCCTGCCTGACCAGGGAGATCCTGGTCCTGGCGGACAGGGCCTACCAGGGTGCCGGCGCCACCGTCCGCACCCCGTACTACCGACACGACGAACTGCCCGAGCACTACAAGCAGTACAACCGGGACCACGCCCGCCTCAGGGCACCCGGCGAACGCGCCTTCGCCCGACTCAGTGGACGTTAAGTCCGTTTCTGGTATCGGCCTCGTCCGGGTTGGGTGAGGAAGCCTTGGCGAGTGAGGCGTCCGAGGCGGCTGCGGGTGATGTTGACGGACGCCTCGTCGGTGGGCATGCCGAGGAGTTCGTGCAGCTCGCGCGCCCGGAACTCCTGGTCGGGGTGCTGGTTGAAGGCGTTCACGATGGCCTGGTAGGTGGTGTTCGTCTCGGGTGGTTCGGGTTCGGTCCCTGCCGGCGTGATCTCCGCGATGATCTTTCGGGCGGTGGCCAGGTCCGTGAGCCGCGCTTCGGTTTCGGTCAGGTCGGCGGCGAGCTCTTCGATCCGGGCGCGCAGTTCAGCGGCCCGGGTGGCGGCCTCGTCCTGCCGGACCTGGAGGTCTGCCAGGAGTTCGGCGATGTTCACGCGGCCAGTCCGAGGGTGTCGCGCCAGCTGAGGGCGGGTGTGGTGAGGCGGCGGGCCATGTTGGCGGTGGAGGCCCAGTAGACGCGTGAGGCGGAGGTGTCGGGCCGGTGGTCGTACTCGCGGGCGAGGCGCCGGTGCAGCATCAGGGTGCCGTTCGTCTGCTCCACCACCCACCGCTTCGGCTGCGGGACGAAGCCCTTGCCCTGGTCGGCGGGGTTGCGGCGGACGACCTCGACGTCGATGTCCAGCAAGGCGCCGTGGATGACGACCTCGTCCTTGAAGCCCTGGTCCACCAGGGCCTTCTCCAGTCGCATCCCGCACCGCTCGGCGGCCTGGTCGAGCAGGGCGGTGCCGGCGGCGTTGTCGTGAGCGGAGGCGGCCAGGACGACGACCCCGATGATCAGCCCCATGACGTCCACGGCCAGCCCCCGCTTGCGCCCCGACACCTTCTTGTTGGCGTCCAGTCCCGTCGTGGTCCTCGGGACACCGGCGGCCGCGCGGACGGACTGGGTGTCGATGATCACGAGGGACGGGTCCTCTAATCGGCGGGCCCTCTCCCGCACCTGGCAGCGCAGGAGTTCCTGGATCCGCTGGTCGAGACCGTCCTGGCGCCACAGCGTGAAGTAGTAGAACACCGCCGACCAGGACGGCAGGTCATGGGGCAGGTAGCGCCACTGACAGCCCGTCTGGTTTTGGTAGAAGACCGCGTTCACGACCTCCCGCAGATCACAGACCCCGGGATCCCCGGTCGCCGACCGCGCCACCCGGTCCTGCTTCCAGGCCGTGATCATCGGCTCGATCAACACCCACTGCTCGTCCGACAAGTCGCTCGGATACGCCCGTCTGTCCATGGGCCGCAGAACATCACCCGAGTCCAGACCGGCACGCCAGTTCGGCTGGCGTTCACACGAACGAGCGATCACGAACCCAGAGAAAGGGGACTTAACGTCCACTCAAATCCTGGCGACTCCTACGACGGGCCCGCTGCTCGACCAACCGGATCAGCCGGACCGTTGCAGCCGTCCACACCCTCCTGACCTGGCAAAACCCAGGATGAAAGAGGCTCATTCACAACTCCCATTTTCCTCCCAACGCGGACCGCTGGGGCCGTTACTGAAGAGCCCGGCTGCATATACAGCCATGTCCCGATAGAAGAGCGCCTGATTCTTGTTGTAATCAGGGTTGCCGTGTGGGTCAGGATTGAACTTGTACACACCCCATTCTAGGCTTCTGACCTGCACAAACACCCAGCGACCCAGGCCAGCGACCAAAGCGACCGGAGCGTAGCTCGGTAGCTGCGAGCCCCCCGCCAGCCAGTGCCCGGTGCTTGGGCTGATCAGCTGTTGAGGTCGAAGTCGTCGGGGTCGTACTCGAAGTCGTCGGCGGTGAATCCGGCGTACCCGCCTCCGCCGTTGAAGTAGTCGGCGAGGGCTTCGCCGATCACCTCGCGCACCGCTCCCTCGTCCTGGGCGCGGGCCAGGGCCGCGGCTTGGTCGCCGGTGAGGCTGAGGTGGATGTCGCGGGCCCGGACGGCGTCCGATCCCTGGATCTCGAACGTGTGGGTGCGCCCGACCCGGGCGGTGACCCCGGAGTACGGGCCGAGCTTCTGCAGCTGCTTGGCCTTGCGCTCGCGGCCCCGCTCGGTGGTCTGCACCTCGATCGCGTCGCGCTGGAGCTGGTCGACGTGCTGCTTCTTGGTGGGGTGGCGGGTGCCGTCGATCCAGCGCAGCACGGTACGGGGAGAGACGCCGTACGCGGCGGCCATGGCCTTGGTGTTGCCGCCGAACTTGCGCTCGCGGACCTGCCCGGCCTGGGTCGTGGTCTGGACGGGCGCCTTGCGCGAGGGGAACAGCGCCTCGCGTACCCGCCCGAACATGTCTTTGAGGCCGGCCATCAGTTGTCGCCTTCCTGCTCGTCGTTCCCGGCGTCGGCGTCTTCGGCGGCCTGCTCCGGGCCGATGTAGGTGCCGTCGGTGGCGTAGTGGTGGACCAGCTTGGACGGGTGCTCACGGCGGCCCATCGCCTCGATCGCGGCCTGCAGCGGGATCGAGGACTCGTGCTTGTGGCTGCCCGGCGCGATGCCCAGCCGCAGCGCGCCGGGCACGGGGGTGCCGTCGTTCTTCACGGGCAGGAGCTCGAGCGGGGTGGGGGCGTCGGTGGCGTAGAGGTAGGAGTCGACGTTGACGGCGAACGGGGCGCGGCCGGTCAGCTGGAGGGTCTTGCGCAGGCGGCGGTGGGCGGCGATCCGGGCGGCGGCGATGATGTGGAAGCGGATCTCCGGCCGGTAGGACCAGGAGGCGGCGACCTTCTCCAGCCACGCCTGGTCGTCCAGGTGGCGGGCGGAGTCGGCCCATTTGCCGATGCCGCCCTTGTAGATGTTCTTGTACAGGGCGGCCAGGGTCAGGGCGTCGGCGCGGACCGGGTCGGTGCCGATGTCCTTGTGCACGATGTAGGCGGCGAGGAACTCGGCGGGGGCCTGGCCGTCGACCAGGCCGAGGTCGGCGTAGGCGCGCTTGTAGCCGGCCCGGATGCGGCCGGTCCACTCCTTGAGCAGCGGCGCGGTGTGGGTGCTGAGGTACGCCTCGGTGATGGTGGCCGGGTCGAAGCCGTAGGTGGTGGCCATGTAGGCGACGGTCGGCGTGGCGTACCAGCCCGGGCCGGTGGGCGGGCGGCCGTGGAAGGTGGCCGGGTGTGGCAACAGCTCGTCCACCGGGGTGCCGGTGAAATCTGCCCACCAGAGGCCGGCGGTCTTGCCGCCGTCCCAGGCCGGGTTCCGCGCGGGCTCGAGCGGGCCGATGGGCAGGCGCAGGGAGTCGGTGACGGACAGGTAGGAGGCGCAGACGTCGACCGCGACCGCGAACCGGCGGACGGCTTCCTCGGCGGTGAGCTCGCGGGCCCACCACTTGTAGTCCTCCTCCTCGCACACCGCCTCGCCGCGGGAAAGCAGGTCGCGGGTGAGCGGGTGGCGGGCCCCGGCGGCCGGCGCAACGCACAGGTTCCCCTTCGGGAGGGCGCCCTCGCGCAGGTGGGAGGACCACTCCCCGGTCGTCTCGTCCTTGACCCACTCCACGCGCGGGCGGACCGCGTCCAGGAGCAGCATCGCGGTGGTGGCGGTGGTGGCGCCGGGGGCGGCGCCGAGGTCGGTGGTGAAGGCGCGGTAGCGGCGGGTCAGGGTGAGGCCGTCCTTGGTGCCGTCGGGGGCGGTGGCGAGCGGGGCGGCGAGGGCGCTGGTGGCCTGCTGACGGGCATCGCCCTGGCCGAGCCAGGGCGCGACGGTGACCCGGACCGAGGTCTTCGGTCCGCCGGCCGATCCGGTGCGGCGGAAGACGTGGAAGCTCGGGCCGATCTGGTCGCTGATCTCCATGCCCACCACGGCGGCGGCCTTCGCCAGCTTCGTGTGCAGCGCGGCCAGGGCCTTCTCGGTGGCGGGCAGGGCGGTGGGCAGGCCGAGCTGCTTGAGCGCACCAGCGGTCAGGCAGACCATGCCGTCACCGCCGCGCCCCGAGGCGTGGGCACGCTCAACGCGCAGCGGCAGCCCGGTGCCCAGCCACGCGAACCAGTCGCCGAGCTTCGGTCCGGCCGGGGCCGGGATCTGCGGGACGTCCAGCACCCATGCGCCGTCCTCGGCGACGTCCAGCGCGACCGCCGGCCACCAGCGCGCAGCGGCAGCGGACGGAGCAGCGGGGCGTGCCGAAGCCGGACGGGCTGCAGCCGGGCGGGCAGCGGGGCGGGCCGTCGCCGGGCGCGTCTTGGCCGCCGGGGCCGACGTGGCGGTGGGTGCGGGCCGGACCGGCTCGGAGGCGACGGGAGCAGCAGCGGGTGCGGGGGTGGCTGTTGGCTGCTCGGCCGGGGCCGGCGTCGTCGTCGGCGCCGGCTGCTGGGTGGCTTCGACGGCCGGCTCGGTAGCCGGGGTGGCGGCGGGGCGGCAGAACCCGCCCAGGTGCATCGGGCGCCCCTGGGCGCGATAGACCGAGGGCTGGCCGCACTGCACGCACGGCGCCGCGGTGGCCATCAGCAGCGAGCCATCCGGGTTCTGGTCGAGCACCGGGACGGCGGGCGCGTCGGTGACGTGCTGGGCGGTCGCCGGGGCCTGGACAGGCGTCTGCGGCGCGGCCGGGATCGACGTCGCCGCGGGCTGCTCGGGCGCCGGGAAACGCGCTGCCAGGCCCTCCAGGAGGCGCGTGTAGGCCGGAGCGATGTCCGGGCCCGGGACGGCGCTGCCGTCCTCCCAGGCGACCACCAGCGTCGAGTTGACCCGCAGGGCCGCGGCAACCTGCGCGGGCGTCAGCCCGGCCGCCAGGCGCAGCCGCTTGCGCTCCGCCGGCAGCGGCAGGCCGGTGCTCACGGCGGCGAGCAGCGCGTCGACGGAGTCGAACAGCTCGTCGGACATCGGCGTGGTCTCCTCAGCGTCCGTTGGGTCGGGTCGGGTCGAGACGCGGGTCGCCGAACAGGGCGTCGAAGACCCGCTCGGTGACGCAGGCGATCAGGCCCTGCTCGGCGTCGCGCAGGGTGTAGCCGGCGGTGCGCCCGAGGTCGGCCACCGCGATCGGGACCTGGGGGCGGTAGTAGAAGGTCAGCTCCCGGCCGGCGAACTCCGTCGGCTCCACCACCGTCTGCGCAGGGTTGAACGGCAGGGTGAACGACGGCAGGTCGGCGACGTCCGGCTCAGCGGCCAGGTGGAGGAGGCCGTCGTCGGCGGTGCGGAACGCGGACACGAGATTCACCCCGCCGCTGCGGCGGTCGCGCGGCAGCCCATGGCCCTCGAGGACCCGGCCGAGCTGGGAAGCGGACATCGCGCCCGCCATGGCCAGCGCGCTGCGGTTCGAGTAGGCGCCGACCGCGTCCGCACGGGACATCGCCACCTCCCGGAACACCGCCAGGTGCTGGATGAGTCGGCTGGTACGGGCGACCAGGTCGACCAGGGCGTCGAAGTCGGAGGCCTGCGGCGGCTCCACCAAGCGCTCTCCGCGCAGCCCGGCGAGCAGCGCGGTGCCCAAGTCGCCGGGCACCTCGACCTGCTCACCGCCAATGCTGATCCTCACAAGACACTCCCTAACAGTAGGACCTAACCAAATAGTAGGGCTCTGCACTTTGGAAGTCCAGAACGAAGGGACGCGCGGAATGACCGCACGCCCCTTCACCCCCGTCCGGGTCAGGCCGACCGACAGCCCTGCCGGTCGCCCCAGTGCCCGAGCAGGACGCGCCAGTGCCAGCGGGCCCGCGAGAACACCGCCCACCGCGCATCCGACAGGTCACCGGCCAGGTCCTCCAGCACGATCCGCACCGCCAGGTCCAACCAGCCGGCCATGTAGCCGTAGCCCAGCAACAGCTCCCGCAGCTCCTCGACCATGGCCGGCAGCTGCTCGTCATCCCGCCAGTGCGCGGCACGGAACTGCTCCGCCGTCAGAGGCCGGCTCAGCAGCACCGGCACCGCCAGCTCGGCGAAGTCGCGGTCCCTGGCCTCGTGGCGGCTCATGTCGACGGGGCCGCGCAGCTGCTGATGGAGCTCCCGGGCGCCGTCGGTGGAGGCGGCGGCCACGACCAGGGCGCGGGGAGCGGGACTGTTCACCCCGTCGTCCGGCTCCCGCGTCACCCACACCCAGTACGGCTCAGACCAGGCCACCAGCCGCGCCCGGTGCCGCTCGGCCTCCGCGTCGTCGCACAGCGGCCCGATCTTCGCCCACGCCCTCGTCCGGATCGCCGGCTCCTTCGTCACCGGCGCCCAGTACACGTACGGCAGCACCAACTGCTCCTGCACCGCGCGCAGCCGCCGCTCGAACTCCCCGACCGGCGCCCCGAGGTAGGCGACATCCCCGGCGTACCGGTCCAGCTCCACCGTCCCGCTGCGCCAAAGCGCCCGGTGCAGATCCCCCACCAGGCTCTGAAACAACCCGGCGGGCAGGCGCAGCGCCGCCTCCAGCAACCCGAGCCGGGAATTGCACCGCCTACACAACGCGCCCCGCACCTCGCACGAGACGTGGTCGTGATCGACCTGCACCGACGGCCTCGTGCACAACTCGCACCGCGGGTACTCCGCGAGGAATGCCGCCTTCGCCTCCGACGACATCCGCCGATAGTCCATGCCCACCTCCAGGCCCGGATCCGACCTTCCGACGACACGGTCGCAGGCGCGGCCGACAGACGGTTCGGGCTCCGGGAACGGGCGGGGGCGGCTGGCAGGATGACCCGATGGACGACGCCACCGCACCCAGCCCGGCTGAGCAGGTTCGCCTCGACCTCGACACGCTGCGCCTGCGCATGGATCCCGACCAGTTCCGGGTCCTCGGCACGCTCCTCAACGGCGCCCTCACCAGCCTCTCCGGACCTGCCCGGGAGGGGCGCGTCGACCTCTCCGACGAAGACGAGGTCCTCCTCACCCGCGAGGTCAAGAACGAACTCCTGACCATCCTGGCGATCATGGCCACGGGCAAGATGGACCACCACATCGTCGATCTCGGCAACGGCGCCACCACGGTGATGGACGCAGGTGCCGCGAACGACCCGGACGCGGTCCAGCGGGCGCGGGACCGCGTCGAACGGCACCGCGCTGAACAGGAACACACCGAGTCGGTCCTGCGCGGCATCGAGGAGGCGTCGCAGGACTGAGGGCCGCCGCTGCGCCGCTCAGCCCGTGCGCAGTGCGGTGTCGCAGTCCCGGCACACCCACTGCCGCTTGTTCGGCGGGTACCAGGAGGAGCCCGGTCCGGCCGGTAGGAGAGCTTCTCCATGCCCAAGGTGTCCTTGCCGCAGAACGTCTGGTCGGCGGGATCGCCGGGTACGGCCGAGTCGGCGGGAGCGGCGTGGATCTTGCCGGTGTAGGACACCACATTGCCGGGGCCGAAGTCCCGGCTAAGCTCCCTGCGCGGCTCCTCGAGCACGATGACCGTCATACCCATCACCCTCCGGTCCGGCGCCGTGAGGCGCACCCCGGCGCAGCCCGTGCTCACGGCCGGAGTCGGGGCCCTGGGACAGGCCCGGCGGAAGCAACGCGCCGCGGTCGGCCTGGGGCCGGCTCAGTGGCTGTCACCCGCCCAGTCCCATCGAAGCGGGTCCGCCGGGCGGGGCTCGTAGTGGGCACGGCCGCCCGGGCCGTAGCGGCCGAGCTCGGTGAGCAGCGCGGCACCTTCGGCAAGTTGCTCGCCGTCCCAGCCCGTGACGTCCAGCAGGAGACCGTCCAGCGGGCCGGCGCAGAGCTCTCGGTAGGCGTGACCGGGCTTCGGACCGGGGTCGTCGTGGTCCGCCCCGTACACCCGGCCCCTCATCAGCGCCCCGTCGTCCATGTCAGCCAGCATCCCAGCCGCCACCGACACCGGGCCGGGATCACCACCACGTCTCGGCGCTGCCCGATTCCTGCGCCCAGTCGCCGTCCTGGTCGCGGTCGGCAGAGCGAGGGCCGGCCTCCAGCGACTGGATCTCGTCGCGGACCAGCTCGGTGATCCAGTCGACCTCGCCCCCAAGGGCATCGAGCTGCGCCCCAAGGAGATCGGCCTCGCCCGGACGCTCATGGACGCCACCACCGAGGACTTCCAGATCGAGGCCGAGCACGACGAGTACGCCCACGCCCTGGAGCAAGTCGTCGAAGCCCGCCTCGCCGGCCTTGAACCCCCGCACGCCCCCAAGTCACGTGTCCTGCCGCCCGGCGGCACGGTCACCGACCTCATGGCCGTCCTCGAACGCGCCCTCGCCGACGCCCGCGAGCAGCACCCCAAGACCAGCGACGCCGTCAGGAGCACCAGCAGCACCCGGACGACGAAGAAGACCACAGACCGGAAGACCACCGGCAAGCCGCTGTCGGTGGATGTGCCCAAGGCGCCGGCCAGGAAGGGCCGGACCCCGCCGACATGAGCCGCACGAGGTGACCTCACACCAGGACAGACGTCGCCTGCGGGGGATGGAGGCAAGCTGCCTGCCGCGCACTCATGAGATGTGAGATGGTCGGGCGCTGAGTGAGGTACCAGCCTCCTGGTGCGTTTCCGGAACAGTCGATCAATAGGCGAAGGACCGCGAAATATGGCTGAGGTTCTGCTCTACCACCACGTCCAGGGCTTGACTGACGGGGTCCGGGCGTTCGCCGACGACCTGCGACAGGCCGGCCACACAGTACACACTCCGGATCTGTTCGAGGGCCGCACCTTCGGCAGCCTCGAGGAGGGCATGGGGTTCGCGCGGGAAATCGGGTTCGACACCCTCAGGGAACGTGGTGCGGCAGCGGCCGAGGACCTCGGCCGGGAACTGGTGTACGCCGGCCTCTCGTTCGGCGTGACGATCGCCCAGAAGCTCGCGCAGACGCGGCCCGGCGCACGTGGAGCACTGCTGATGCACTCCTGCATCCCCGTCACCGAGTACGGGGAGTCCTGGCCCGACAGTGTGCCGGTGCAGATCCACGGCAAGGAGGGCGACGAGTTCTTCGACGAAGACCTGCCCGCGGCGCGCGAGCTGGCCAAGTCCGCATCGGCTGCGGAGCTGTTCGTCTACCCCGGCGAACAGCACCTGTTCACCGACGCCTCTCTCGAGTCCTTCGACGCGGAGGCGTCCAAGCTGCTGCTGGAGCGCGTGCGGACGTTCCTCGCCTCGGTCTGATCCCCGCCGCTTGCGGACGGGGCGGGCCGGACACCGCGTTGGTGTCCGGCCCGCCCCGTGTGGTCATCTCGGATCTGGCTACTGGTCAGGAGTAGCTGGCTGTGCCTGCGCCTCCGCGTGGTCGGCCTAGTACTGCAACCGCATCTGGTGGTTCTGGGGGATCTGGCCTCGGCGTTTGTAGTGGGATCGGCGGGCTCGGGCCTGGCTGCGGCGTCGGAAGCGTGACCAGCGCAGATGGTGCTCGTTGGTCTGGTGGTGGGGCCTGACGAGGTGGCCCATGAGTCGGCGGATCTCCGGGACGCTCAGGGGTATCAGCTCGTGCTCGTCGTCGGTGCCGCCCCCTTTGCGGCTTCGTGGGCGCGCAGGGCGGTCAGGTAGGCGAGCGCGGCCATGGCCAGGGTGATGTGTCGGTACCAGGCGCGGTAGAGGCGGACCTGGTAGTGGTCCAGGCCGCACTCCGTCTTCGCGGCCTGGAACGACTCCTCGATCGTCCACCGCGCGGCGGCCACTTTGACCAGGTCCTTCAGGCGGGTGCCGACGGGGCCGTGGCAGACGTAGTGGGCGATCTCGGTGGGATCGCCGAGCGACCTGCGGGCGAGGACCCAGTGGCCGAAGCCGTTCTCCCACACCGGGCGGATCGCGATGCGGGCCCAGTCGTAGATCCGCTCGCCGCGGGTGCCCTGGCCTGCGGAGATGCGTTTCCAGGCCTGCCGCGGCAGGGAGGCGATCAGCTCGTCCACCCGGGTCTCGGCCCAGCGCACGGTGGTCACGGTGTCGTTGACCTTGGTGGCGAGCACGTGGGCGATGCGGCGTTCCTCCAGCCAGGACCTGAGGTGTTTGACCTGGCCGTAGGCCTCGTCGGCGGTGACCCAGGCGAACGGGACGCGGGCGTCGATCGCGCGCTGGAGCATCCACTTGAGGTGCTCGTTCTTCGTTGCGAACGGCACCTCGTCCCCGATGCCGGCGGCTCGGCAGCGTTCCCGGTCGTCGGTCCACGAGACGGGCAGATAGAGCTCGCGGTCGATCAAGGCCCGGCCCTTGGAGGAGGCGTAGGCCAGGAACGTGCCGATCTGGCAGTTCTCGGTGCGGCCGGCGGTGCCGCTGTATTGGCGCTGGACACCGGCCGACCGGGTGCCCTTCTTCAGGAAGCCGGTGTCGTCGCCGATCAGGATCCCGTCCCTGGCGCCGATGGTCTCCACCACGAAGTCGCGCACGTCGTCACGGACCGCGTCCTCGTCCCACTCGGAGAGGTTCAGCAGGCGCTGAACCCCGTCCGGACGGAGCTGCCCGACCTGCTCGGCCAGGGTCCAGCCGTTCTTCCGCTCCAGCGGGGCGAGCAGCCCGGTCAGGTAGTCCAGCGCCCGATCGCGGGGCTCCGACCTGCCGAAACGATGGGCGATGCGGGCATGGAACCCGACTATCCCCTCGAACCACGACTCGACCTGTTCAACCGTCAGCTCATCAGCACACAGACACACCAACGAGCCCAACACCACAACGTCACGCAGATGCGGTTGCAGTACTAGGCCTCGAGGGCGTCGGCAGCGCTGCTCACCAGGCGGACGAACTGCTCGTCCGGCCTGAGCTTGTCGAGGCCGGCCTGCCACCAGCCGAGGACTGCTGCCCCGACTGCGCCGGACAGGAAGACAGCGACATCCTGATCGTCACCGACGACGGCGTCACACTCATCCCGAAGAACCCCGCCTGACGGGCACGATGACCGTCATACTCCTCACCCTCCGGTCCGGCGCCGTGGGGCGCAGCTGGAGCGGCCCGCGTGGCCGCGGGGAGTTCATTCCGTCGTCCGGCTCCCGGGCCAGCACGATCCGCAGGTGCGGCGGCACCCCGGGTCCGCTCCATCGGACGCGAACGCTGGTTTCGGTGGCCCGCCACCGCAGGCCCGGTCCGGCAGCCCGCTCCTTTCAACGGCGGATGAGCGTCGGCCGGTCCTCACCTGTGTGCTCGGCTGGTGTGGTGTCGGGCCGTTCGTCGCGACGTCAGACGGGCGACCGTCTGGCGGGCGGCCTCGCGGTGGTCCGGGCGGGGCGTCGGCACGCGAGGTCCGGCCAGGTCGGGGCCGGTGAGCGATTTGGCTTGGACCGCGGTCCAGTCGGCGCGGCGGACCACGGCGGTGTGTCCTTCCACGTGGGCCTTGGGGTCCTTCCAGTCGTCGGATGGTGCCATCAGGACACGAAGGTCCTGGTCGTTCAGCCACTCCAGTCCAAGGACCTGGCGGCCGAGGTCGTGCTCGATGAGCGACAGGACGGTGCCCGTCTCCAGGTGGACGAGCAGGAGCTCGCCCTCGAAGTGGTAGCCGCCGTCGTACTCGCCTGTGCCCACGGCGAGCAGGGGACGGGTCGGGTGGAAGGCCATCGCGTGCACGGGGTGCTGCGAGCCCAGGAGCCAGCGACGGCGCGCCAGGTCGGTGACGTGGAAGACACCGACCGTCTTCGCCTCGTCGTACTCGTGCGCACCGGCCACGGCCAGCAGGCCTCGTCGCTTGTCCACGACGGCCAGGAGGGGATCGCCGATCTCGGCGAAGGGGTCGTCGCCGTCGGGGGCGGGGGGAGGCTGGGTCATGCCGAGGATCTTGGCAAGGATCCGGCGACGTGGGTAGCCGGGCTCTCGTCGACCACCTCCGGTGGCCTGCGTTGAACTTCCCGACCCAACCGCCGGGTTGGCTGAAGCCATGTGACGGAGCGCGTCGGTTCGCCGGTGGTCGGGCGTTGGCCGTCGGCCGCCTCACTGCCCGCGCAGCGCCCAGGTGCGGGCCGCATCCGCCACCCGGCGCAGGACGGTGTCCGCCGCGGCGGCCGTCGCTGGACTCTCAGAGGACGTTAAGTCCGTTTCTGGATGATTTGGTGTCGCCCGTTCGTGGGTACGGAGGCGTTTGGGCCGACCCTCATGTCGTGTGCATGATGGGGTCGGAGCATGGAACGGATGCCGTACTCAACGGACTTGTCCGACGCGCAGTGGGCCTTGATCGAGCCGCTGGTCACCGCCTGGAAGCAGGAGCGGGTGTCGCGCTCGGCGACCGGGGACCCGGGCTCCTGCGACTTGCGCGAGGTCGTGAACGCGCTGCTGTATCAGAACCGGACGGGGTGTCAGTGGCGGCTCCTGCCACATGATTTACCGGCCTGGTCGGCGGTGTTCTACTACTTCACTCTGTGGCGCCAGGACGGTCTTGACCAGCGGATTCAGGAGATCCTGCGCTGCCAGGTGCGGGAGCGGCCCCGGCGATTAGAGGACCCGTCCCTGGTGATCATCGACACCCAGTCCGTCCGCGTGGCGGCGGGGGTGCCGAAGGAGACGACGGGACTGGACGCGAGCAAGAAGACGCCCGGCAGGAAGCGGGGACTGGTCGTCGACGTGCTGGGCCTGGTCATCGGCGTGGTGATCCTCGCCGCCAGCGCGCACGACAACGAGGCCGGCATCGCGCTGCTGGACCAGGCGGCCGAACGGTGCGGGATGCGCCTGGAGAAGGCCCTGGTCGACCAAGGCTTCAAGGACGCCGTGATCATCCACGGGGCGGTCAAGGACATCACCGTCGAGGTGGTCCGCCGCAACCCCGACGACCAGGGCAGGGGCTTCGTTCCGCAACCGAAGCGGTGGGTGGTCGAACAGGTCAACGGCACCCTCATGCTCCACCGGCGTCTCGCCCGGGACTACGACCATCGGCCCGACAACGCCGCCTCCCGCGTCTACTGGGCCTCCACCGCCGGCATGCTCCGCCGTCTCACCACCCCCAGCCCCGCCTGGCGCGACGACGTCGGGCTGGCTGCGTGAACGTCACCGAACTCCTGCGGCTGCTGCAGGCCGAACACGACGAGACCGCCGCACGAGCCGACGGCCTGCGCGCTCAGATCGAGCGGCTCACCACCGGACTCGTCGAAACCGAGGCCCGCCTGGCCGAGCTCACCGCGACCCGCAAGGTCATCGACGGCCTCACCCGATCCGACCACGAGCCGGCCCCCGCGGAGACCGCCACGGTCTACCAGCGCATCGTGGCCACCTTCAACGAACATCCCGGGCGGGTCTTCCGGGTTCGCGACCTGTACGAACTCCTCGAGCTGCCCACCGACGAGCCATCGATCAACGTCACCCGCTCCCGCCTGGGACGACTCGTTCGTCAGGGACTCCTCGACCAACCTGGACGCGGCCGCTATCAAAAACGGACTTAACGTCCTCTCAGGACGTGTCTTGACGGCCACGGGACTCGCCTCCCGAGCCGGTTGGCGTTCGGAAGTCGATCCAGCTAGAAGAGTCTGGCTCGCTGATCGGGGGCAACATCGGCGGCGATGGGTTCTCCGGTCGCGGTCAGCCCGGTCTTGCCTTGGGCAACGCACATCATCACGTACCCGGTACGCAGCACGCCAAGAGTGAAGCCCACGCTCAGGTAGGTGAAGAAGAAAGACCCCGACATCGCCCGAGGAAGAGCAAGGGCGGAAAGCAGGATGAAGAGGGTGAAATTGACTATGAGCAACGGCCACCCCGAGTCCGTCTTGGCACGGTTGAACCGCTGCCACGTGGTACGCGGCGCACTCACGGGATGTGGACTGAATCGCTGCTTGAACGGGGGCCGAGAAGATCGCATAGCGGCCAATGAGACCGCCTTGGATGCCTCGTCCGCAACATGAATCCGCGCAGGGGGTGGAGCGGTTCTACGGTGTCCGGGCCGCCGGCACCACGCCCCTTCGGGCGGCTGCGGCGCCAACGTCGTCGCAGAACCGCCGGATCAGCGCGCAGCCGGATTCAGGCCCTGCTCCGTGCGCTCCGCCCGGCACCCGGGTGTGCCCCGGCAGCCGGCCCGGCTGGTGCCCGAAGACAGGCCCTGGCGCGCGCCAGATCGCAGACGGCACGGCGCAGGTGGCGGACGACGACGGGCAGCAGGGCGCCGCGGAAGCGGTCCGCGCAGCGCAGCTCGATGGCGGCTCGGGCGAGCAGCTCCCCGACCTCGCGCAGGTGGGGACCGCGGCTGCTGGTGCGGTACTCGGCGGCGAGGATCTCGGCGGCGTCGGCGAGCTCGCCGACACCGGGATCCTCAAGCGGATCGGCACCGAAGAACACCAGCACACCCGCCAGTTCCACCAACAGCACATCCCGCCGCTCCACCCACCACACACCCATCAGGGGAACATCCCTTCTCACTGCATGTCACGGTAAGTCAGGAATGTGCGCCTCCACTTCACCGGGCCGACCAACCCCGTCCCGCCCCCGGGACCCCGGGCGCAGCAGGCGGGGGCCGGGAAGGCGACAGATGGCGTTCCAGCCGGGCTGTATTAACGGCACCGGCGGCTGCACCACCAGCGGACTCGGGGCCTTCTTCGCGGGCACCCTTCCAGCCTCGCGCGTCGCCACCGACGTTGGCGGGACCAGCCGGCATCCGGCCGAGCGGCCCCGACGCGACTTGGGCGGGGTGGTGTCGGCCAGAGTCAGGACGACGGCGGCCACACCTCGTGGAAGACCACCGTGCGGCGCACCCCCGCATCCAACATCACCTGTGTCCGGTGCTGCCCGTTCACGAAGCCGCCGCCCTCCGAGGGCTAGATCGCGAACGGGAGGAAGAACACGGAGTGCAGCGCCGCCCGCTGCCACCGGTCCGCGCCGGCCTCCTTGGCGTAATCGTCGACGAACCCGGCCATGTCCTCGGCCGAGACGCCCGCCGCCTCCCCAGCGGCGAGTGCCTCGATCGCCAGCCGGTTGACCTGGTGCCAGTCGCCGCCGTGATACCAGCAGCAGTCACGGCTGCCACGCTGAGGCACGGCCTGCCGCCACCACCGCCGCCGTCACCACGGAGTGCCGGCCGGCATGCACACGGGGGCACGGAACGGGTTCGGCCGTGAGAGCCGGGCGACGGCCATCACCTCGAACCGAGCCTCGGGCTCCGGCAACGGCTCAGGCGGAACGTAGCCGGAGCCCCGGTCCGTCGCGACCGGCCCGCCGACCAGGTCCTCCACCTGGGCCGGGGTGAGGGTTAGAAGTCATCTCATTTGGGCTTGTAGGCTGCTTGCGTGACGATCGTGGAGCGCCTGGTGCCGGACGAGTTGTGGGAGTTGTTCCAGCGGGTGGTGCCGCCGGCGCCGACCCGGCCGCAGGGCGGCGGGCGGCGACGCCATGGGGACCGGGAGGTGCTGGCTGCGATTGTGTTCGTGGCGACGTCGGGGTGCACGTGGGCCCAGCTGCCGCCGTGTTTCGGCCCGTCCGGGCCGACCGCGCACCGTCGGTTCGCCGAGTGGACCGCCGCGCGGGTGTGGGCGAAGCTCTACCGCCTGGTCCTGGACGAACTCGGTGCCCGGGGCGAGCTGGACCGGTCCCGATGCGCGGTCGACTCGGTGAACATGCGGGCCACGAAAAGGGGGACCTGACGGGTCCGAATCCTGTCGATCGGGGCAAGTTCGGGTCGAAGATCCACTTGCTTACCGAACGCACCGGTCTGCCCCTGTCGCTCGCGATCTCCGGCGCGAACCTGCACGACAGCCAGGCACTGATCCCGCTCGTCGAGGCGATCCCACCGATCCGCTCCCGCCGCGGCCCCCGACGCCGCCGGCCCGGCAAACTCCACGGCGACAAAGCCTACGACCACCGCTTCATCCGCTCCTACCTGCGGAGACGGCAGATCGTGCCCCGCATCGCCCGCCGCGGCATCGAGTCCTCGACCCGCCTCGGCCGGCACCGCTGGGTCATCGAGCGGACCGTGGCCTGGCTTGGCGGCTTCCGTCGGCTCCACCGCCGGTACGAACGCAAGGGCGCCCACTTCGCTGCCTTCGCCACCATCGCCGCCGCTTTGATTTGCCACCGCAGAATCACCAAATGAGATGACTTCTAAGTACACCGCCCGCCACCGCAGGTTCTGGGCTTGATCCGCTGTGACGGACACCCCTGATCAGGGGCTTCGGCCCCGGAGGGATGATGTCCATCATGGAGAGCGTGGGAAAGAAGAAGCCGCGTCCCAGGCGCTCGTTCACGCCGGAGTTCAAGGCGGAGATCGTTGACCTGTGCCGACGGGGTGACCGGTCGGTGGGTCAGGTCGCGAAGGACTTCGATCTGACCGAGACCGCGGTGCGGGACTGGGTGAAGCAGGCCGAGGTCGACGCCGGCCAGCGGGACGGTCTGACCAGCGACGAGCGCGAGGAGTTGGCCCGGCTGCGGCGGGAGAACCGCCGCCTGCGCGAAGACGTCGAGGTTCTCAAGCGGGCCACGGCTTTCTTCGCGACGGAGACCCGGTGACGGTGCACCCGTTCATCGAGGCGGAGAAGCAGGCAGGTCACAGCGTCAAGCGGGCGTGTGAACTGCTCAGGGTCTCCCGAGCCGCCTTCTACGCCCGTCGCAACGACGAGCCCGGCCCCCGCGCCGTCCGCGACGCCGAGCTGACCGTGAGGATCATCGAGATCCACGCGGACTCGCGGGGAAGCTACGGAGCCCCACGTGTCCACGCCGCCCTCCGGCGGGGCGGCGACCGGTGCGGCCGTCGCCGGATCGCCCGGCTGATGCGTGAGGCAGGGCTGCAGGGCCGTCACCGTCGTCGGCGCCAGCGCACCACGATCCCGGACCCGAACGCCGCCACCCGCCCGGACCTTGTCCTGCGCGACTTCGAGCCCGATCCGGACGCCCTGGATGCGCGCTGGTGCGGTGACATCACCTACATCCCAACGGACGAGGGCTGGCTCTACCTGGCGACCGTCATCGACATCGCCTCCCGCCGTGTCGTCGGCTGGGCAACCGCGGACCACCTACGGACCGAGCTGGTCGCCGATGCCCTGCGGGCCGCCTACCGAACCCGCCGTCCCGCCGGTCCGGTGATCTTTCACTCGGATCGTGGCTGCCAATACACCAGTCGTGAATTCGCTGATCTGGCAACGGAGTTCGGTGTCCGTCTGTCTGTCGGCAGCACCGGGCAGTGCTGGGACAACGCGCTCGCCGAGTCGTTCTTCGCCACTTTGAAGCGCGAGCTGATCGGCGAACGGCCGTGGCCCAGCCGGGTGGCTGCCCGATCGGCGATCTTCGAGTGGATCGAGGGCTGGTACAACATACGCAGGCTGCACAGCACCCTCGGCTACCGCAGTCCCGCCGACTACGAGACCGCCCTCGCAGCCTGACCAACACACCACCGGTGTCCGTCAAAGCGGAGCAAGCTCACTCCGAGCCAGGTCAGGACCGGCCCGACCGAGTCAGCGGGAATCCGTTGCGTCGTCCTCGGACGGGCCGGGGGCTGCCGTGCTGTCAGCGGCCTGGCCGGCGGCTCGTTCCGCGCGGAGTTCTTCGGCGACCTCGTAGGCCCGGCCCGGGTCGTAGACGGTGACCGAAGTGCCAGGGCTGTACATCGCGGCGGCCCGGGGCGTGTACCCGTAGGTTTCGACGCCGCGCCGGGCGGCTATGCGGTCGACCTCGTCGACGGATACCCCCCACCGCTCGGCGGTGTGGGACGGGGTCCACCACTCGTCCGGACACAGGAAGTCGCGCTTGACTTCCCTCTGATGCTCCACCGCCACGTGGACCCGGCCGAGTTGCTCGGTCAACCAGCTGGTCAGCGCCTGTGCGTCGACCCGAGAGAGCGGTGCGGACGTCGCCGGTTCGCACTCCACCGTCTGGCTGCGGGTATGCAGCACCACCTTGATCGACTGTCGCTGCCCCAGACTGAGTCGCTCGATGACGACGACTCGCTGCAGATCGGCCATCGCCATGGTCGATGAACGCAGAAAGCGGGCGATCACGACCTGGGCCGGAGATCCCAGGGGGCGGAGCTCGACCCACCGCACCGTCATGGTGGCCGTGACGTACATCGTGGCCACGGTGAGCACGATCACTGCGACGACCGTGAGCGCCAGTAGGACCCAGAAACCGCCCCAGACGAGTGAGCTCCCCGTGATCACGGCGACCACCAGAGCGGGCAGCAGAAGTGGGGCTGCGACCACCGGCGGGACCATGACGCTCGCGCCGAGCGTGCCGGCCAGCTCGCGGGCCCGGCTGGGCACGAACAGCAGCCGCCATCCCGCTGTCACGGGTGCCACAACTTCCGCCAGCGGGCCGGGCTGCTGAGTTGCCATGTCTCAAAGGTAGGACCTTGCAGAGGAGTTCGTAAGGCCACAGCGAGCCGTACCTTCTCGAGGACGGGAACCGTAGGCGACAGCGCGTCAGTCGGCCACGTAGCGCCGGCCTGGCCCGGGGGGATCTGCCCTTGGCCTGCGGCGGTCAACGTTCGATGAGACAACAGCCGAGTGGTCAAGGTTCGGTGAGACTGACCAACCTTCGGTGAGACGGGACACTCACGCGGCGCGGTTCTTCACCGGGTAGAGCTCAGCGTGCCGAAGCCGATCCTTCCACCAGGGGTCGGCGGGGGCCGAGATGCGGGCGGCCATCAGCTCCCGCCTGGTCGGGGCGGGCAGCACCAGCGGCCCCAGCTCCTTCTCCTCCCGGTCGCTGGCGCATTGCGGGCACTCCAGCCGGTCGGGGCCGGCCTTCTCCTTCAACTCCAGGAACGAGCCCGCCTTCCCGCCGATCGAGCCCCGGCACGTCCAGCACGGGCGCAGCGGGCGTTGGCCGCGCGGGCCGCCTCCAGCCGCGCCTGGGCCTCGGCCTCCCGCTCCTCCTCGCGGCGATCCTGGTCCTTCTCGTGGCAGGACCAGCAGCGGCCACCCGGACGGCGAGTCCAGGTCTGTCGCCCCTTGGAGCCGTACTCCTCGGTGCTCTGGTGTCGGGGCACGTTCCCGCAGTCGGCGCAGGCCAGGGTCTTCATCAGCTCCTGGTGCTCCTGGCGGGCCTTCTTCTCCCGGGCGTCCTGGCGCGCGTCGTAGGCCGCGCGGGTGTCCGGGCTCTCCAGCGCCTCCAGCAGGGAGTAGCGGGCTTCGTCGCGGCCGTAGCGCCACCACACCGGCCCGAGCGGGCCGTGCTCGGCCAGCAGCTCCAAGGTGGTGGTGATGACCGGCACCGCGTCGTCGTACTCGCGCCAGCCGTCCCCGTTCGCGTTGTGGGTGCGGATGGTCCACCAGCTGCCGCCCCAGGCGTCGCGCGCCAGGTCGGCCACCGTCTGCTGCCGGTTGGCCAGGGCGAGGGGCCCGGCGTCGGTGACGACCAGGGCGACGGGCGGGTACCCGGGCCGGGTGTGGCCGGGCCAGGTCCGGCGCCACCAGTGGACCATCCGGTCCGCTGGTTCCTCGTCCGCCAGCGCCGGGTCGGTGCTCTTCACCTTCGTGCGGAACAGCTCGCGGTAGGCGGTGAACTTCGCGGCGACCCGCTCCGGCGCCATGGTGGAGCGGTCGACCTCCACCATCAGCACCGGCACGCCGATCTCCGGGGCCTGCCACACCGCGTCCGGCCGCACCTTGCGCTTCCCGCCGGGCAGGGTGAACTCCACCTCGGTCGCCCAGTCCGTCACCGTGCCGACCCCGCCCGGGGCACCCGGCACGGTGCCGCCCCGCACGAAGGCCAGCACGGTCTCGTTGACGGCCATCGCGTGCTGCGCGCCGGAGCGCCCGGCGCCCCGGGCCGCCCCGCCCATGTCGGAGCGGGGCAGGCCGAGCACTTGCCCGGCCGCCTCCAGCCCGGCCGTGCCCTCCAGCCGCCACGTCTTGTGCCCCGTCCTGGTGTTGCCGTCCGAGGCGACCAGGCCGTGCCCGGCGAGATCGCGCAGCGCCTGCCGGATCACAGTGTTCGACGCCGCCCAAGGGCGCAGCAGGCGCTGGAGCTGGTCGGCGGTGGCGACCTTGAGGACGCCGAGCGCGCCGAGGACGTCCGCGCGCAGCCGGTTGGTGGAGCCGTTCGGCCAGGCCGTGCCGCGCCGGTAGGCGGTGCGGCCCGGCCGGGACGGCGGGGCGGGTTCGACGGCGTCGCCCTGGTCGTCGTTGTCGTCGGGTCCGGCGGGGCGTTGAGGGGTGCTCACGGGCGTCTCCCGGGGGTGGTGGTCACTGGCTGTCTCTGAGGGATAGCCCGCTCCCCTGACAGCCGTCAGCCCCGTTTCCTCCCCACCCACCACCAGGCCCTCCCGGGGCCGCGCGCCGCCGCCGATCCGCCCCATCCGCGAGCGGCCGGCACCAGCCGGACGCGAGAGACAAGAAAGCTCCCGGCAGGGCCAACCCGAACCGACCAACCGACAACTATTGATCCGAAACGGTAGGGGTTCCGGCTCGTTGAACACCGCGTGAGTGAACTGGTGCGAGATGCGCGGCACTTGTCGCCGTCGGCGCAGGAAGCGTTGCGGCTGCGGGCGGTGGCCGCGCTGGTGGAGGGCCGGGATCGCGAGGACGTCGCGGCGGTGTTCAAGGTCTCGTTGAAGGCGGTGGACGGCTGGTGGGCGAGGTGGCTGGCCGGCGGGCGCGAGGCGCTGATCGGGCGCCCGCGCGGCCGGCGGGTCGGGGAGCATCAGGTGCTGTCCGAGGCCGAGCAGGCCGCGGTGCGGCAGGCCGTGCTCGACCACCAGCCGTGTGACCTGGGGCTTGTCGGTCAGCTGTGGACGCGTTCCCAGGTGGGTGCGCTGATCGCGAAGCTGTACCGGGTCCGGCTGACCGAGCCAGGGGTGGGCAAGTACCTGCGCCGCTGGGGGCTGTCGTTCCAGCGTCCGGACAAGCGGGCTGTCGAGCAGGATCCCGAGGCGGTGCGCGGCTGGCTGGAGGAGACCTGGCCGGCGATCCGCGCGAAGGCGAGGGCCGAGGGCGCCGAGGTGCTGTTCGCCGACCAGGTCGGCATCCGCTCTGACCAGGTCACCGGCCGGACCTGGGGTGAGAAGGGCCGGACCCCGATCGTGCGCCGGACCGGGAACCGGTTCTCGGTCAACGCCATGTCCGCGATCAGCACCAAGGGCCGCATGCACTTCATGGTCTTCACCGGCACCTTCGACGCGCAGGTCATGTGCCGCTTCCTCAGCCGGCTCGCCGGCCACTTCGACCGCAAGATTCACCTCGTCGTGGACCGGCACTCGGCTCACCGCAGCAAAAAGGTCCGCGCCTGGCTGGCCGACCACGCCGACCAGGTCGAGCTGCACTTCCTGCCGTCCTACTCGCCCGAGCTGAACCCCGACGAACTGGTCAACGCCGACCTCAAGCGCAGCCTGCCCATGAGCCACCGGGCCCGCAACCAGGCCGAACTGGCAGCCGAAGCCCGGCGCTTCTTCCATCGACGCCAGCGCCAACCTCACATCGTCCGCGGCTACTTCCATGGTCCACAGGTCCGCTACACCCTCGACGAGAACCAATTGAGTTTCTGATCAATACGGGCGCGGCCACCTGCTCGACCTCGGCCGGGTGCACACCGCGTTCGTCGCCGACGCCCGCGCCCGCGGCGAGGGCTGCGGACCGCTCGACTTGGTCCCCGCCCCCGAGCACCCCGCCGGCCCGGCCGGGGAGGTGTACCGGCCCGCCGCCGAGCTCGCCTACACCGCGACCACCACCGGCGGCCGACGGCGGCTGCGGGCCTTCGTCGAGCTCCACCGCCCCGGCAGGGGCACCGAGCACACCGCGGAGCAGCTGGCGGCCTGCGCCGCGCTGTGGGAGCAGGCGGGCCCCGGCGGTTCGGGCCGGGCGTGGGAGCGGCGGTGGAGGGCGTTCCCGAGCGTGCTGGTGGTCCTGGTCGGCACCGCGGACGCCGCCGTCGATGCGGCGGTGGAGGAGCTGCGCCTGGCCGTCGAGGAGCGGCCGGCCGTCGCCGAGCTGCTGGCCGCCGTCCCCACCGGCGCGGCCCGCCTCGAGGACCTGGTCCAGCGCGGCCCCGCCGCCGCGGTGTGGCACCCGCTCGGCGCCGAAGGCCGGCGCCCGTGCGGCTGGACACAGCTGCGGCCCTGACCGGCGCCCGTACCTTGATACCCCGTCCAGGAACGCCCGGGCGGGGCATCAAGGTATCCGGAGACGCCGCCACCAATGCTTTGACCTGAGGCTTTTACCTGGCTTCCAAGGTTTTCGGGGCCAGCGGCGGGGGCGGTCTCCAAGGTATCGAGGACGCCTTCCAAGGTGGCCATCAAGGTGTACGCCGGGGCGGTGGGGTGACCATCAAGGTGTGCACCGGGGGGTGAGGTGACCATCAAGGAATCCGACCGAGGCCGGGGCAGGCATCAAGGCTGGTGACCGGGCGACCATCCGAAGGAACGGGCCGTGGCGGCCCGTCCCATTTCCCGGGTGCCAGGCCGGCATCACTGGGCATCGACCGAGCGGTTGGGCGCCCAAGTGCGCCATGGAGGGCATAAGACCTTGTCCAACGTGGTGAGTCGGGCCAGCCGCTTGCGGCAGGTGATGACGATGGAGAGGACACGGGGGGGGCAACGTGCAAGCGCTGTGCCGGCCGTGCCACAAGGCCAAGACGCGCGAAAACTTCGGGGCTTCGGTCTAAAGCGAGTTCCCCGTCCACGCGTAGAAGGCGAATCCGCCCGTGAGCACACAACTCGGATCAATTACATAGGAGTCGACGAGCTGCGCCGCGGCCGAAAATTCGCGGGACTTGTGCACACCGGGAGCCTTGCCGGAATGGCAGTCCCGCCGCTGACGACAAGCACGGGCTGACCGTCCCGGTACTCGATCGCCAGCGTGCCCTACGAAGCAGCCCCGGGCCGGTGAGAACGGGAGCTGCCCCCGTTCTCACCGGCCTCTGACCTGCGTAGCGCTCACCGGATCTTCTGTCCGGAGCGGCCTGCGAGATGGTGCTCTCATGATCCTGCGGGTCGCCGGTGGACCCGGGTGGGGCCGGGTGGCCCATTCCGGATCGTGGCGGTGATCGTCGCGGCCTAGCGTGGATCAGGTGCCGTCCGTCAGCGAGGCGGGTGACAAGAGCCGGTGCCGCTGTGCCGCATACCACGGACCTCTCGTGATTCGGAGCATAGGCCGCCGGCGCCAGCGGGTGTACTCGCGGTCATGTCGTGGTGCCGCACCGCTCAGAGACATCGAGTGCCGGCCGGAACGAAATCGCGCGCCGGTGGAACGGAGGCCATGTATGTCGCAGCCATCCTGGAGTGAGTACAAGCCGGGGCAGTCCTTCCCGGGAGTGATCGGGCGGACGACCGATGAGTCGAGTCCGGCGTGGCCACAGCCCGTGCGGGCGGTGCCGGGCTCGCCGAACGTGCTGATGATCGTGCTCGACGACACCGGGTACGGGCAGTTCGGCTGCTACGGCAGCCCGATCGAGACGCCGAACCTGGACGCGCTGGCGGCGGGCGGGCTGCTGTACAGCAACATGCACACCACGGCGCTCTGCTCCCCGTCGCGATCCTGCGTCGTGACCGGCCGCAACCACCACGCCAACGGCATGGCGGCAATCACCGAGCTCGCCACCGGATACCCCGGCTACAACGGCCAGATCCCGTTCGAGAACGGCTTCCTGTCCGAGATGCTGCTCCAGCACGGCTACAACACGTACATGGTCGGCAAGTGGCACCTGGTGCCCTCCGAGCACGAATCAGCCGCAGGACCCTACGACCGATGGCCGCTGGGCCGGGGCTTCGAACGGTTCTACGGCTTCCTGGGCGGAGACACCAGCCAGTGGTACCCGGACCTGGTGTACGACAACCACCAGGTGGAGCAGCCGGCGACACCGGAGGAGGGCTACCACCTGACCGAGGACCTGGCCGAGCGGGCGATGTCGTTCATCGCGGATGCCAAGCAGGTCGCCCCGGACAAGCCGTTCTACCTGCACTTCTGCCCCGGCGCGACGCACGCCCCGCACCATGTGCCGAAAGAGTGGGCCGACCGCTATCGGGGCCGGTTCGACGACGGCTGGGACGCCTACCGGGAGCGCACTTTCGCCCGGCAGAAGCAGCTCGGTATCGTGCCGCCGGACGCCCAGATCTCCCCGCACGACCCGGACGTGCCCGCCTGGGAGTCCCTGTCGCCGGACGCGCGCCGCCTCGCGGCACGGATGATGGAGGTCTTCGCCGGGTTTCTCTCCCACACCGACCACCACATCGGACGGCTGATCGACTTCCTCAAGGAGACCGGCGAGCTCGACAACACGCTGATCATGGTGGTCTCCGACAACGGGGCCAGCGCCGAGGGCGGAGCCAGCGGCACCACCAACGAGCTGCAGTTCTTCAACAACGCTCCCGAGTCGTTGGAGGAGAGCCTGGCGCGGATCGACGAGCTCGGCGGCCCGGAGACGTTCAACCACTACCCGTGGGGCTGGACCTGGGCGGGCAACACACCGTTCCGCCGGTGGAAGCGGGAGACCTACCGCGGCGGCGTCAGCGACCCGTTCCTGGTCCACTGGCCCCGCGGCATCCAGGCCCGGGGCGAGATCCGCGACCAGTTCGCGCACATCATCGACATGGTGCCCACCGTGCTCGACGTGCTGGGCATCGAGCCGCCCGCGACCATCCGCGGGGTCACCCAGTCGCCCCTGCACGGGGTCAGCTTCGCGCACACCTTCGACGACCCCGCGGCGCCGACCCGCCACCGCACTCAGTACTACGAGATGTTCGGCCACCGCGCGATCGACCACGACGGCTGGCGCGCGGTCTGTCCCTGGCCCGGCCCCAACTTCACCGAGGCCGAGCACGCGTTCGGCGACCCGATCACCATGGCGGACCTGGACGACCTCGACGCCCACCACTGGGAGCTCTACCACGTCGCCGAGGACGTCGCCGAGACCCGCAACCTCGCCGAGGAGCACCGCAGCAAACTGATCGAGATGATCGCCCTGTGGTACGTCGAGGCAGGCAAGTACAACGTGCTGCCCATCGACGGCAGCGTCCTGCAGCGGCTGATGCTCGAACGCCCGCAGATCACCGAAGACCGCACCAGCTACACCTTCCGCACCGGCACCCAGGTCCTGCCCGCCGCCGTCGCCCCCCGGGTCCTCAACCGCCCGCACAGCGTCACCGCCGACGTCGAGATCCCGTCCGGCGGCGCCGAGGGCGTCCTGCTCTGCCAGGGCACCAACGCCGGAGGCTGGACCTTCTACGTCAAGGACAACCACCTGCACTACGCCCACAACTACGTCCACCGCACCCTGCACCACGTGGCCTCCGCCGAGCCTCTGCCCGCGGGACGGCACGCTCTGCGCTTCGAGTTCGAGCCCACCGGCGCGCCGGATATCGCGGCCGGTAAGGGCTCACCCGGCCTGGCCCAGCTGTACATCGACGGCCGCCTGGTCGGCGAGATCGACATGCCGTTCACCACGCCAGTCGCCTTCAACCCGGGCGGCATGTGCTGTGGCGCGAACCCGGGCTCGGCCGTCACCCCCGACTACCGGACGCCGTTCCGCTTCACCGGCACGCTGCACAGCGTCACCGTCGACATGTCCGGCGACCTGATCGTCGACGCCCCCAGCGAGATGCGCATGCACATGGCCCGCCAGTAGGGCCTCCGCCCACCCGGGGCCTGCTGCCGGTCAGCCCACGCCGTCCAGCAGCAGGCCCAGCCGGATGTCGAACCAGGCCTGCTCCTGCCGCCACGCCTGCGCGGCGCCCACCAGCAGCCGACTCAGCCCGCCGACCGTGAGCGACCGCCACCGGCAGCCGGCCAGGACCTCCACCAGTGCCTCGACGCACTCCTCCTGCGTGCCCGGCCGGTTCCGCGGACCGCGCGGGCGGGGGAACGCCTGCCCGCCGTCCATGGCGGCCACCGCCCGGCGGCAGACCAGCTCGGCAGTGAACGATCGCCACGCGAACGGCTCCAGCGCCGCACGGACCGCGACCACACGCACATCGCCCGCCGGTACCACCACCGCCATCGAGACCACCTCACCGCAAAGAACGACTGACCCCGATTGTCACACGGCACCGACACCGGCCTCTGACCTGCGCAGATCCCCGAAACTCACCGGCCACCGCCACCCGGGCCAGGCAAACTCACCGAGCCCCGGGAGCGAAACTCACGTCACGACCCCGGGCGCAGAACTCACCGGCCGGACGGCGAAACTCACCACCGCAGGTCAGCGGGGTGGCCAAACTCCCCACCGCAGGTCAGCACCCCTGCGGGTGGGGAGCAGCCGGTCAGGAACGGTGCCACCAGGAGCGGCTGCGCTTCTCCTCGGCGGCCGCGGCTTCGGCGGCGGCCTGCTCGCGCTCGGCCTCCTGGCGGGTCTGCTGGTCGGCGTCGGCCTGGCGGCAGTCGGCGCACAGCCCGTCGTCGTTCCAGGCCTTCTCCTTCTCGGCCCACCTCTCGTCCGAGAACCTCGCCCCGCAGCGGCGGCAGGCCGGGCGGCGGCGCTCGTGCTCCGCTTCCGCCTTCGCCCAACGGGCCTGCTCGGCGGCGGCGCGCTCGGCCTCGAGCAGTCGGTCGCCGTCCGGGTTGTCGAGCGCGGCGTCGAGGGTGTGCCAGCCGAGGCGGCCGAACCGGCGCCAGATCGCCGCATCGGCCCCGCAGGCCCGCAACAGCGGCAGGGTGGTGGCCACCACCGGCAGCGCGCGGTGGTGGTCGCGGGCGGTGGCGGTGTCGTAGTACGTGGGGTAGACGGGCGCGTGCCAGGTGTCCTCGGAGTCGGTCTCCACCTCCTGGAGGCGGCGCAGCAGCCTGGCGGTGGTCCGTCTGCGCCTTGTCCTTCTTCTGCTCGTCGGTGAGCGGCTTGGCGCCGGGCCGCGGGGCGCGCCTGCGGCCGGCCTCGAAGATGAGGGCGACGGGCGGCAGGCCCTCGCGGCCGGTGGCCGGGTAGACGGTGGGCCACAGCCGCAGGTCGTGCGTGCGGGTGCCCCGGCGGCGCAGCGAGGCCTCGAAAGCCGCCTTCGCCGTGCCCTTCGCCGGGAGCTCGCACCAGGTGCGGTAGGCGGTGAGCTTGTCGACCAGGGTGCCGGTGCTCTCGTTCTCGCGGTCGACCTCCACCAGGAGCAGCGGCAGGTCGGTGCCCGGGTCGCGGAGCACCAGGTCGGCGAAGAGGCTGCGGCGGCCGGGCAGCGCGTGCTCGACCTCGGTGGAGAACGCGGTCAGGTGCCCGATGCCGGCGCGGGCGAGGAGGCCGGCGGTGGCGGCGACGTCCAGGGCGTGCTCGGAGAACACCGCCGCCGATCCCTCTCGCTCCGGGCTCAGCGCCGACAGCTTGGCCCCGGCCGGGAGCAGCGCGGCGGCTTCGCGGCGGCCGGCCGCGGTCAGGCACCACAGCTTGCGCCCGTCTGGCAGCCGCAGTTCCTCCCGCACCCTCCCCGCCTCCCGGAGGTCCAGCAGTGCGTCCCGCACCGCCCGGTCGTTCGCCTGTCCCGCGCATGCGAGCATCCAGATCTCACGAGCGGTGCAGCGCTGAAACAGAGCCAGCGCCACCAAGACCCCAGCTCGCACCGACGACGTCGAACCCCTCTTCCAGCGCACATCAGCAGCGAGCAGAAGAGGGTTGTCGCCACGCCCCAGACCCCTTGCCCGGGGCCGCTGGCCTGCCGGAACGCGGGCAGCGGCGGGGCGGGGCGTGGAGGTGCGGGCGGAGGTGCCGGCGGGGGTGGCGGCGGGCCGATTGTCCCGGCCGGGCGAGGCCTCGCCCGGGCGCTCCGGCCGGTGGTGGTCGGCGGCCTGGTCGTCGTCGGGGTCGGGTGCGGCAAGCGCGGTGGCGGTCATCGAGGCGGCCTTCCGTCAGCGGGAGGCCGGGAGCGGCGCGGTGGTCGGCCCCGGCACCCGGGCGCTCGCCCGGGTGCCGCCGACATTGCACACCGACCCCTTGTCCGCGGTCTGACCGCACCCCTTGTCCCACCCCTTGCCCAGTCCCCTTGTCCTGCCCGGTTTGCCCTGGTCAAGGGCCTTGTCCTCCCGGTTTGTCCGTGACTGGAATCACGATCCGTCCCGCACAGTCGTAACCGGCCGGGGCCAGTGCGGGTTCACCGGGCATGACGTTCCCTCACCCCGCGCCGGTGGGACCCAACGAGCCGGGAACTGCCGCGCTCGTCCACGGTGCGGTCATCATCAGCACCGTGGAAACCGCCTGGCAGGAGATCCGGCGCCGGCACCCGGACGTGCCGCATCTCGCGGTCACCACTGCGGGCGGCGACGGTGCGGACCCGACCCGCTGCGCGACCCTGCGCACCGGCCGTGAGTTCACCCGCGACGGTGCGCTGACCATGGAGCTCCAGTTCTCCCCCACCGCCTTGCGTCACGGAGGCCGGGCCAATCTGCAGGCGCTGCTGCACCACGCCGCGCACGGCGTAGCCCGGCGGCGCGGCGTGAAGGAGGTGAGCAGCGGCTATCGCTGGCACAACAAGCACTTCGCGCGCATCGCCCGCGATCTCGGGCTCACCCCACCCCGGCGCGCGACCCCGGTTGTGGGGATGACCGACTGCCGGCTCAGCAATGCCGAGGCCGCCCGGTGGGATGAGGTGATCGCGCTCCTGGACGCGGCGGCGGGCGCCCAGCTGGAGGCCCTCGTGCAGTCCACCGCCACCCCGCGCAGTCCCCGCTCCGGCAGCCGGTTCGCCATCGTGTGCGCGGAGTGCTCACCACCCCGGCGGCTCCAGATCACGCCTTTCACCTTCTACCAGGGACCGCTGCTGTGCGGGGTGTGCCTGACCAAGTTCCGGCCGGCACCGCCCGCCGGGTGACGGTGGCCGGCCCCACCCGTGGCATCACGGTGACGCCAGGCTGTTCCTCAGTCGTCAGAGGTCTTCCAGGTAAGCCTGGTGGACGGTGCGGGCGGCCTCCTGCGCGGTGGCGCGCAGAGCAGCCTGCTGGGTGGCGGCGTCGCCGAGGAAGTAGCCCGCGTACACCGCGACCCAGCCGTCGCCGCCGTCCAGGCCTCGCTCGACCCAGCCGACCTGGTGGCCTTCGCCGAGGACCACCAGGACGTCGGGCTGGACCGTCCAGCCGGCGAGCGCCCAGTTGTAGCCGAAGACCTGCGGGTCGAGCGGGATGTGGACGTCCATGCTGCGGGGCAGGCCGCGCAGCAGCGGGTCGCGCGGCACCGACACCGTCCGGTCCGCGGGCCCGGCCGGGGGCTTCTGCTCTGCGGGCTCGGGGGCGGGGGTGGTCTGCTGGGCCAGGCTCCGGTCGACCAGGTCCCGCAGCCGGCCGCCCTCCGCGGCCGGGCCTGCCTGGTCGCGTGGCCCGGCGCCGCCGGGCGGAGTTTCGCCCCGGGGAGCAACGGGCGCCGCGGTGGCCGGACGGGCCACGGGCTGCGTTTCCCCCCGGGGAGGAACAGGTGCCGGCGAGGCCTGCGGCCGGTCCCGGGCGGAGTCGGCCGGCGGGGGAGTTTCGCCCCGGGGCACAACCGGTGCGGGCCGGTCCGCGGGGCCGGGTCCGCTGGCCGCCGGTGCCGGTTCGGGTCCGGCCGCCGGGACCGGCACACCCATGCTCGGGGCGGCGCCGGACAAGGCCGTGGTTTCGCCCCGGGGTGAAACGAGGGGCTTCGGGGCGCTCTCGCCGGGGGTGGCGGTCTGGGTCGGGTGGGCGCTCAGGATCCGCTCGGCGAGCTCGCGGTGGCGCGCGGCCAGGCCGTCGGCGGCGCGGAGGACGTCGTCCAGGGCTTGGCGGGCAACGGCTCCGTCCCCGTCGAGCTCCGCGCGCTCCAGCTGGCGGAGGAAGCGCGCGTCGTGCCGGCGCAGCGCCTCGCCGAGCTCGAGGAGCTCGGTGGCCGGGCTGTCGGCGGGCAGGTCGGCGAGTGCCAGAGTTTCGCCCCCGGGGGTTTTCGGCGGCCGCAGTGAGCGCCTGCTGCTGCCGTTCGCGCTCGCGCGCCCGGTCCGCGCGTGAGGAGCAGGCCTTCGAGCAGTACTCCGCGGGCGGCCCGTGGCGCTCGGTTCCATCTCCTTGCCGCACACGGTGCAGGTCGGCGCGCCGAACAGCATCGGCTCTGCCATCGACTTTTGCCCCGGGGAGAAACTCATGATCGGGATGCTAGCCCGGCACGGCGCTGCCTTTCGCCCCGGGGTGAAACGCTGCACCCCGACGGGCAGCATCAGCCCGTCGCCGCGCATCTCGGGCCGCAAACAATCGGTCGCAGAAGTCGCAAACTACAAGTCGCAGCAGCAGCTGCGCGGCGCTGCGCAACCGGTCTTGCGCATGCGCAGCGCCGCCTTGCGCACGCGCATTCAGCGCTGCAACGGCCGATTGCGCATGCGCAGCGGACGGGACGTGTTGCTGCGCAGGGGGTCGGGCATCGCCGTCGTCGGCCGGGGCGGGGAGGTCGGGCCGAGGCCTGCGGCGGGCGGGGTGAGATCCGGTTCGCACCTACATTGACCTGCGGCGGGGAGTTTGCATCGCACCCGATGGGCGCCGAACTCACCAGTGGTTGCGCACCCGACGCCCGGCGCTGCGACGGCCGTTGCAGCGCGGGCAGCGCCGTTGCGCGGCCGGTCGCAGTGGCAGCCGACAGCGCGCAGCAGCGGCGGGGCAGCGGACGGGTTCTTCTAGGGCCTGTCTCCTCGATCACGGGCGGAGTCGTGTCCGGAGGCAGGCCCTACTGGCCTGCCGATTCGACGGTGGCTTCGTACGCTACTGCGCTGGCGGGTGGTTCTCTTCGAACAGGTGGCGAATTCACTCGCTCTAGTTCACCTGTCCAGGTGACATGTCGGCTCACGTGCGACGCGGCAGTCGGATGCCGTATGAAGATGATCAAACGGGGCGGGATGCGCTCGTCCCGTCGGCGGGTCGGACGAATCCCCGAACCGTCTCTCGCAGGGCGGGCCTCGCGCGTTCGCCGTACCCATTTCAGCCGTGGACACCATGGTGTTGAGGAGCAAGATTTCTGTGGACAGGTTCTCGTTGGCACGCGTCGCCGCGGTTGCGGTGCTCGGCCTCGTAGCGGTTCCTTCCGTGGGCGTCGGTAGCACCACGGCGGCGGCCGCCCCCGTGGCCCGTGCGGCGTTCGCGGGGGAGCCTCGCTGTACCGAGGGTGAGTCGTGGAAGGGGGCGGGTGGGGCCAGTCCGCCACTGTGTGGGCGTGTGGGAAGACCGACGGGCGGATGCTCGACATCACTGCACACGCGGCCTGCTACTACGCGTTGGGCACGTACGAACAGTGCTCCGCCACCGCTGGCGAGTGGACGCTCCGCAAGGACGGGAAGGACGTCGCATCGAGCGATTCCGGATTCGAGGTGATCTACCCCGGTCCGGGTACCTACGAGCTGGACATGTTCATCGAGGCGAGAGGGCGCTCTGCTGGCAGCTCGACGGACAATCTCCAAGTCTCGGGGCGCCATGTCCGCACCGTCACCTTCGACACGCCTGTCGTTGACGGCCCGCTCCTGGACGGTGCCGCCAGCCCGTCCGACTACGAGCCGTCGGCCCTGACGGTCACCAACAAGGGCAATCAGCCCGCGAAGGCCGTGGTCATCAAGATTCAGGGCCGAGATATCGCCAAGGTGACCAACGACAAGCGTTGCAAGCCGAATGACTGGGGCGACCTGGAGTGCGCACTGGGTGACGTGGCAGCGAATTCCTCGGTATCGGTGCCGCTGGATCGGGATGCCCTCGCCAATACCTGCGAGAGTGATCCCGGTTTCACCTTCTGGACGTACAGGGCCGAGAACTTCCCCGAATCGTCGGGCAAGTCGCTCTGCCGCGACTAGGGCCACGAGCGTCCGCCGCGACGGACATCCACGCCGGCCCGCACCGATCAACCTCGCGTAACAACGTAACCGGTGCGGGCCGGTTGCTCTACATCCGCACCCGCCGGCTCGCCCCTCGGCGCCGAAGGGTTGTCGCATGAGATCCAGCCTTACCCCAGTGCCCGGCCAGGTCGTGTCACTTCGATCAGTGAGCCTCTTTCATCCTGTCCCGACAGGGTGAAATGCCTGGTCAGCGAGTTGTAGTGACGCAACAAGGCCCCTCGTCGTTGCCGTGGTGATCTCACTCATCACGTCGCCGCCGAGGGGCCCTGTTGGTCTCGTATCCTGCCATGCTCGACGTCCCGCACGAGCTGGTCGAGCACGTCTCGTGGCTGATCCATACCCGAAGGTGTGAACTCGGATCGCGGTGGCGGAAGTTGGGCTGCTTCAAGCAGGCATTGCTGGTCCTGGCGCATCTACGGAAGAACGAGACGCTCGCCCAGGTCGGAGCCGGGTTCGGGGTGTCGGAGGCGACCGCCTGGCGGTACGTGGACGAGACCCTGGAGGTCTTGGCGGCGTGGGCACCGGGCCTGCGCGAGGCGCTGGTGGGTCTGGGCGAGGGCGACTTCGTGATCGTCGACGGGACCCTGATCCCGACCGACCGGATCAAGGCGGACGAGCCGTACTACTCGCAGAAGCACCGCAAGCACGGGATGAACGTCCAGGTCGTCGCCACGCCCGACGGCACACCGCTCTGGTTCTCCCGCGCCCTGCCCGGTCGCACCCACGACCTGACCGCCGCCCGCGCCCACGGCATCGTCCAGGCCTGCCTGACCAGGGAGATCCTGGTCCTGGCGGACAGGGCCTACCAGGGTGCCGGCGCCACCGTCCGCACCCCGTACTACCGACACGACGAACTGCCCGAGCACTACAAGCAGTACAACCGGGACCACGCCCGCCTCAGGGCACCCGGCGAACGCGCCTTCGCCCGACTCAAATCCTGGCGACTCCTACGACGGGCCCGCTGCTCGACCAACCGGATCAGCCGGACCGTTGCAGCCGTCCACACCCTCCTGACCTGGCAAAACCCAGGATGAAAGAGGCTCAGTGAGCCTCTTTCATCCTGTCCCGACAGGGTGAAATGCCTGGTCAGCGAGTTGTAGTGACGCAACAAGGCCCCTCGTCGTTGCCGTGGTGATCTCACTCATCACGTCGCCGCCGAGGGGCCCTGTTGGTCTCGTATCCTGCCATGCTCGACGTCCCGCACGAGCTGGTCGAGCACGTCTCGTGGCTGATCCATACCCGAAGGTGTGAACTCGGATCGCGGTGGCGGAAGTTGGGCTGCTTCAAGCAGGCATTGCTGGTCCTGGCGCATCTACGGAAGAACGAGACGCTCGCCCAGGTCGGAGCCGGGTTCGGGGTGTCGGAGGCGACCGCCTGGCGGTACGTGGACGAGACCCTGGAGGTCTTGGCGGCGTGGGCACCGGGCCTGCGCGAGGCGCTGGTGGGTCTGGGCGAGGGCGACTTCGTGATCGTCGACGGGACCCTGATCCCGACCGACCGGATCAAGGCGGACGAGCCGTACTACTCGCAGAAGCACCGCAAGCACGGGATGAACGTCCAGGTCGTCGCCACGCCCGACGGCACACCGCTCTGGTTCTCCCGCGCCCTGCCCGGTCGCACCCACGACCTGACCGCCGCCCGCGCCCACGGCATCGTCCAGGCCTGCCTGACCAGGGAGATCCTGGTCCTGGCGGACAGGGCCTACCAGGGTGCCGGCGCCACCGTCCGCACCCCGTACTACCGACACGACGAACTGCCCGAGCACTACAAGCAGTACAACCGGGACCACGCCCGCCTCAGGGCACCCGGCGAACGCGCCTTCGCCCGACTCAAATCCTGGCGACTCCTACGACGGGCCCGCTGCTCGACCAACCGGATCAGCCGGACCGTTGCAGCCGTCCACACCCTCCTGACCTGGCAAAACCCAGGATGAAAGAGGCTCAGTGGCTCGTTGTTCAGGTCATGCTCAGCAGGGGGGATCTCACGGACGGCGAGTGGGCGGTGCTCGAACCGCTGCTGCCCAGGAGTAATAGACGGTGCGGCCGGTGGCGGGATCACCGGCAGGTGATCAACGGGATCATCCACCGGCTCAGCACCGGCTGTCAGTGGCGGAAACTGCCCGAGCGTTTCGGTCCATGGCAGACCATCCACAAACGCCATGCCCTGTGGTCGGCCGACGGCACCTGGGAGCGACTGCTCCAGCACGTCCAAGCCGTCGCCGACGCAGCAGGTGACATCGACTGGAACATCAACGTCGACTCCACCTCGATCCGCGCCCACCAGCACGCCGCCGGCGCCCCGACCAATCCGCCACCAGCACTGCCGGGCGCCTCAAAGGGGGGCCTGTAAAGGTCAGTTCACATGCGCCTGCTCCTGTTCCTGGCGGAGGTGGGGCGGCAGGCGAGGCTCTCGGACGCTCCCGCGGCGGACTCACCACGAAGATCCACCTGAGTGCGGACGGTAGATGCCGCCCGCTCTCCCTGGTCGTCACTGCCGGCCAACGGGCGGACTGCACGCAGTTCGAACCCGTCATGGACAAGATCCGCGTCCCCCGGCTCGGCGTGGGACGACCGCGGCGACTGCCTGACAGTGTCGGCGCCGACAAGGCGTACAGCAACAGCTCGATCCGCTCCTACCTGCGGCGGCGCGGCCCGTCCGGCGCGGGCCCAGGATCCAGCGCCACGCTGATCTCGTACGGGTTCTGCCGGGCGAGGTTCAGCAGCGGTGGGACCAGGTCGGCCCACGGCTCGTCGTACGTGCCGTCGTCCATGTCGCTCAGGCGCCCCGCGGCGACGGTAACCCTCGTCCACGCCTGCCCGTCCGCGGTGAGGTTGGAGTACAGGGACTCGATCGAGCGCAGCAGCTGGGTGCGCTGGTCGCGGTAGCGCTCGAGTTCCCCCGGGCCGCTCGCGGCGGCGCGGGCGGCGTAGCGGTGCTCGGCCGGGACCTCCAGCAGTTCCTGCAGTCGGCCGACCGATGGCTCGGCGCGCAGGACCTCCAGCTCCGCCGGTGTCAGCGGGGGCCGCCCAGCGACCAGCCGGTCCAGGATCGACAGGCCCGTCGCCACGTACGCCGTGGTGTACCGACACAGCAGCCGCTCCAGCCCGGAGACGAGGTCCAGGGCCGCGCTCGCGGTTTGGTCCAGCGCGTCGAAGTGCAGAGACAGGGCCACCGTGCCGTTGTCGAGACGCCGCTCGGCGGCGTCCATCATCCTCACCAGCCGCCTCGAGGTGGCCCGGGCCGCTTCCCACTCGTGTTCCAGGTCCCCGATCACGTCGTCGAACGCGGCCAGCGCCTCGTACTCCGGCTCGCTCAGACCCGCCAGCGTCGACCTGCCCGGGAAGTCCACCCCTGACCCTCCATCACATAAGACCATGTCCTACGTGGTGAGTCGTGCCAGTCGTTTGTGGCATGTGATTGCGGCGGCGAGGTCGCAGAAGGCCAGGTAGAGCAGGTGGTCGCGCTCGTAGCGGCGGGCGATGCGGCGGTAGCCGGTGAGCCAGGCCATGGTGCGCTCGATGACCCATCGGTGGCGGCCGAGGGTCTGGCTCGACTCGATACCCTTGCGGGCGATTCGGGGCAGGATCTGCTGCCTGCGGAGCCATTTCCGCAGCTCGGGACTGTCGTAGGCCTTGTCTGCGTGGACCTTGCGGGGTCGGTAGTGCAGGCCTCGTTCCGGGTCGTGTTTCATTTGGAGGGCCTGGACGAGCGGGATCAGTCCGTGCTGGTCGTGAACGTTGCCGGCGGAGATGCCGATGACGAGGGGCAGTCCGCCGCGGTCGGACAGGACGTGCACCTTGGAGCCGGGCTTGCCCCGGTCGACGGGGCTGGGACCGGTGTGGGCACCCCCCTTTTCGCGCGGACGTGCACCGAGTCCACGACCACCCGCGACACGTCGAGCACATCCGCGGCGACCAGGTGCTCCAGCATCGCTCGTCGTAGTCGGCCCCACAGGCCGTCCCTGGTCCAGATCGTGAAGCGGCGGTGCACCGTGGACTTCGACAAGCCGAAGCACGGCGGCAGATGACGCCACGCGCACCCGGTCGTCAGCACGAAGACGATCGCGGCGAATACCGCCTCGTCGTCCAGGTTCGCCGTCCCACCGCCCTGCGGCCGCACCCGGGCCGCCGGCAGCAACGGCTCCACCAGATCCCACAAGCCGTCAGGAACGATCCAACCCCACCCACCACTCCCCATGACCGATCCAACGACCCAGCCACCACGTAGGACACGCTGTAAGAAGTCATCTCATTTGGGCTTGTAGGCTGCTCGCGTGACGATTGTGGAGCGCCTGGTGCCGGACGAGTTGTGGGAGCTGTTCCAGCGGGTGGTGCCGCCGGCGCCGACCCGGCCGCAGGGCGGCGGCCGACGCCGCTACGGGGACCGGGAGGTGCTGGCCGCGATCGTGTTCGTGGCCACCTCCGGGTGCACCTGGGCCCAGCTCCCGCCGTGTTTCGGGCCGTCCGGGCCGACCGCGCACCGGCGCTTCGCGGAGTGGACCACGGCCCGGGTGTGGGCGAAGCTCTACCGCCTGGTCCTGGACGAACTCGGCGCCCGCGGCGAGCTGGACTGGTCGCGGTGCGCGGTCGACTCGGTGAACATGCGGGCCACGAAGAAAGGGACCTGACGGGTCCGAATCCTGTCGATCGGGGCAAGTTTGGGTCGAAGATCCACTTGCTCACCGAACGCACCGGTCTGCCCCTCTCGCTCGCGATCTCCGGCGCGAACCTGCACGACAGCCAGGCCCTGATCCCGCTCGTCGAGGCGATCCCGCCGATCCGCTCCCGCCGCGGCCCGAGGCGCCGCCGGCCCGGCAAGCTCCACGGCGACAAAGGCTACGACCACCGCTTCATCTGCTCCTACCTGCGACGACGACAGATCGCACACCGCATCGCCCGCCGCGGCATCGAGTCCTCGACCCGCCTCGGCCGGCACCGCTGGGTCATCGAGCGCACCGTCGCCTGACTCGGCGGCTTCCGCAGACTCCACCGCCGCTACGAACGCAAGGCCGACCACTTCGCAGCCTTCGCCACCCTCGCCGCCACCCTCATCTGCCACCGCAGAATCACCAAATGAGATGACTTCTTACTGGGCGTTTCAGCCGTAAACGGGCGGGTTGATCACGGTTTCCGGGGCGCCCAGGCCGCCGGCGTTCGGTGACGCTTGGGACTCTGGCGGCGGGAGGGGCGCCGTTGCATGAATGTCCGCCGGAACTGTGCGCTTCCTCCTGTCTCATCCCTGGAAGCCGGGCCTGATCGTATTTGTCTCTCGAGAACCGCGGGCCCTGGGCAGGGTGACGATCCCGCAGTATGCCGTCGTCATGACGGATCGTCGACCGTATCCGAGCGACCTGTCCGACGCCCGCTGGGCCCTGGTCGAACCCACCCTCACCGCCTGGCGACAGGCCCGCACCGAACGCGCCCTCGCCTTCGGTCGGCCACCCGAGCACGCACTGCGCGACCTGCTGGACGCCATCCTCTACGTCGACCGCACCGGCATCCCCTGGCGCTACCTCCCGCACGACTACCCACCCCATCAGACCGTCTACGCCTACTTCGCCCGCTGGCAGAAGGAGGGAGTGTTCGAGCAGCTCAACGGCCTGCTGCGGCGCCTGGTCCGCGCCGCCGAAGGCCGCAACACCGAGCCGACGGCCTGCATCCTCGACTCCCAGAGCGTGAAGACCTCCGCCAACGTTCCCGCCGCCTCGGAGGGCGTCGACGTCGGGAAGAAGATCGTGGGCAGGAAGCGGAACATCGTCACCGACACGATCGGCTTGCTGCTGGTGGTGCTGGTCACCGCCGCAAGCGTCCAGGACGGCACCGCCGGCCGACAGCTGTTGACCGCGGTCGCAGCCGACCACCCGAGCATTGGCAAAGCCTGGGTCGACATGGGATACAAGAACGCCGTCGTCGAGCATGGCGCCACACTCGGCATCGATGTCGAGATCGTCCGCCGCGACCCAGCGACCAGGGGATTCGTCGTCCAGCCCCGCCGCTGGGTGGTCGAGCGGACCTTCGGCTGGCTCATGAACCACCGGCGCCTGGCCCGCGACTACGAAGCCCTTCCGGCCCGCTCTGAAGCCATGGTCCACGTCGCGATGATCAGCCTCATGACCCGCCGACTCGCCGGCGAAGCCACCCCGACCTGGCGCGGCACCTGAGCCCCAGAATCGGGGGCGAAACGCCCAGTTAGCCGCAATACCGGTGACTTTGGGGCGTTCTGGTCGTTGGGCTGGGTGTGCCAAGGCCGGGTCAGAAGAAGTCGTCGGGGGTTGATCGGTTCTCGGATCGGATCGCGTTGGGGGTGCTGACGCGGACGTTTCCGGCGGATCTGGTCGACGAGGTGGTCGCCGAGTGCGGGCGGGTCGAGCAGCGGCATCGGCTGTTGCCGGCGCGGGTGGTGGTGTACTTCGTGCTCGCGATGTGCCTGTTCTTCGGGCAGGGCTACGAGGAGGTGGCCCGCCTGCTCACGCAGGGCCTGCGGGACCAGGGCCGGTGGGCGACGGCGTGGCGGGTGCCGACGACCGCGGCGATCGGGCGCGCGCGCCTGCGGCTGGGGTCTCAGCCGCTGCGGTTGTTGTTCCAGCGGGTGGCCCGTCCCGTCGCCTCTTCGTCCACGGCCGGTTCCTGGTACCGCAGTTGGCGGCTGGTGGCCGTGGACGGCACGACGTTCGACCTGCCCGATACGGCCGCCAACGCCCAGCATTTCGGCCGCCCGGGCACCAGTCGTGGCCAGGGCCGCAGCGCCTATCCGCAGGCGCGGGTGGCGGCACTGGTGGAGTGCGGGACACACGCGGTGTTCGCGGCCGACGTCGCCCCGCTGTCCGTGCACGAGACCGCGCTGGCTGCCCGCCTGTTCGGGAGCTGGGGGCGGGAATGCTGCTGCTGGCCGACCGGGGCTTCAAAGGCCTGGACCTGTGGCGGGCCGCCCGCGCCCAGGGCGCGGACCTGTTGTGGCGCGTCTCCTCCAGCCAGGTCCTCCCGGTGGTGACCCCGCTGGCGGACGGCTCCTACTTGTCGCGGATCGTCGCCGCCCGGGACAAGAACCGCCGCGCCGACCCCGAGACGGTGCGGGTCATCGAGTACACCCTCGACACAGACAGGGGCACGGTTTACCGGTTGATCACCTCGATCCTCGACCCGACTCGGGCACCGGCCGCGGACCTGGCCACGCTCTACGCCCAGCGCTGGGAGATCGAGAACGCCCTGGACGAGATCAAGATCCATCAGGGCGGCCCCGGCCTGGTCCTGCGCTCCCAGCACCCGGACGGTGTCGAGCAGGAGATCTTCGCGTTCCTCCTGGTGCACCACGCCCTGCGGGACCTGATGCACCAGGCCGCACGCCAGGCCGGCCACGATCCGGACCGGATCTCCTTCACCCGCACCCTGCGTGTGGTGCGCCGCCACGTCACCGGGCAGGCGGCGCTTTCCCCCCTCCCGGCTCGCCCGCTGCCTCACCCAGGCCCGGCATGAGATCCGTGAACGGCTCCTGCCCCCACGGCGGTTACGCAGCAACCCCCGCGTGATCAAGCGGAAGATGTCCAACTGGGCACTCAAGCGAGCCGAGCACCACAACCCACCCCGCCCACACCCCCCGCACCCGGCACTTGTCCCACCTACCAGGACTGCCCCGAGCCGCCGGAAAAACACCTAAATCACCGGTATTGCAGTTAGCCGGGCCGAGTCCTGCCGTGCAGCCACGCGCGAACATCACACCGGATCTCGCGCAGCCAGCACCCGGGCTGCCGACCGGTGACACCGCGGTGCAGCCGCTCCACGACAGCCCACGTATCCCCACGGGTCCACCGCTGACACCGTTCCGGCAGACTCACGAATTCAGCCCGGCAACCATTTTCCCTGGCGCTCAATTACGGCTTGTTGGTGTTCCGGACGAGTGAGGTCAGGCGGGTGGCTGCGGCGTGGCGGCGAGGGCTCGAGAGGCGGGCTCGATAGGGGTTTGACATGACGACACTCCCCTTGCGCCGATGTCCGGCTCTCGTCGCCCTGGCCGCCGCTGTGCTTCTCACCACACCGGCCGCGAGGGCGGCCACGCCGCCGGGCCCCTCTTCGAGCGCCAGCTCCTCCTTGTCGACCCAGGGCTCGGGCCACGGGCACGACTCTCCGCCGGCTGATACCGGTCGGCAGGTTGAGCGGTTCAAGCACCAACTGGCCAGATCCGGCTACGTCTCGCAGTCCGGAACCGAGGCCGTCTTCGACCTGAACCGCAGGTACTGCGAAGGTGCCGTTTTCAGCGGTATGTGGCCCAATCCCCAGTCGCCCTACATCGTCACCAGCATGCCGGAAGTGCCCGGTCAGGCGCCCAACACCAACCCGCCCGTGACGTGGCGCCTGCGGCAGGACGAAGCGATCGTCCTGATCGGCGCGACGCCACCTCCGGAGGAGTACTTCTCCTTCGACCTCACCAACGTCAAAGGCTCCCTGCACACCGGCCCGGTCGTGTGGACGTCAGTGGGCGACCCGGTCAACAACAAGACGGTGCATACGACCGGCCCCGGACCGTACAACCGGCCGTTCGCCCTGGTGATCACGGGCAACGGGCGCACCCGGTCGGAGGTGAACAGGATGCTGCATGCCTCCGGGCTGGGGGGTGCGACGAACAACATGACGATTCCGCCGGCCATGTACCGGCTCGGCCTCGACCAGGATGCCGATCAGTTCCTGCTCGGCATCCGCACGATCGTGGCGGAACCAGGCTTCGAGCAGGCACTCGACCACTACCGCGCCGCGCCGCCGCTCCAGGTCCTGCGGGTGCGGCCGCAGAGCAGCTCCGGGGACGACACAGCGCCGGTGTACGCACCCGATCCGCTACCGGTGCCTCCGTTGCGCGTCTCCGGGACCGGGACCACCGAACTCGACCTCAACCCCACCCTGCAATTGCTGCGTCAGCGGATCATCGACGCTTACCCGGGCTTTGATGCGCACGACGACGTGGTTGAGCGCGGCTTCGAGGAGTCATATCCGGGGTTGCAGGACAACCTGGTGATCGATCCGCCCACCACTGGAGTGGGCGCGTTGTCCAACGACGCCGACGACCCGATCTCCCACAACTTCTCCCTGCCGGACGGCTCCTTCGTTGTCACCTACGGCACGAACCACGTGGCCACCGGGCAGGCGAGCTACTCCAGCGTCACGCTCAACGCCGACGCCCATGCAGCCGTGGCTCTGACGGCGCAGAGCAACCGTGATCTGCAAGGCAGCGCAAATGACTTCATCTCCGATCAGCCGGACTCGGACAAGCTCTACGCCTGGTCCTTCAGCCGCGCCGGCGGCAGCGGCCCGTCCGGACCACACGTAACCACGCTCCCGCCCGCCGGCACCGACTTCTGCGCGCAGTACGGTGCTGACCGGCCCGTCGACATGAGTACGATCCGCGTCGTGGCCCGCGCCTACATGCAGCCCGAAACCTTCACCCGCCCGGCTCTGTCCTCATTGCTCCTGGACCGGCTTCTCATCTTCACCCCGAAGAAGTAGCCGTCTCGGAGAACCGGCCCAGCGGAAGGCAGGTCTGTCTCAGGTGATCGCGGCCGGTGCCCGGCATGACACCAGCCTTCTGGCGGTTGGAGCGGCGTCGGCGCTCGGGCGCCGCTTCTTCCGCCCCTGACCGGGGAGGCGTCCTGCGCCCGGCAGGGGAAATGCGCTGCGGCCGGGCGCCTTCGGGCTGCCCGGCGCTGCCTGCGGGGCGCCGGGCTGCCGGAGAGCGCCCGGCCGCCGGCGACGAACGCGTCCACGACCCCGACGGGCCGTGGTCGGGCACACCCGGGCCGGCGATGTTCGCACCGCTGACCGACCACGGCCGCACCACCGGAGTCCTCCTCGTCACCCGCGAGATTGGCCGCGACGGCTTCGACCAGGCGCAACTGGACATGCTGACCTCTTTCGCCGCCCAGGCCGCCCTGGTCCAGCAACTGGCCGCCGAACGCGCCGACGCCGAACGCATCGCCCAGGTCCGCGACCACGACCGCATCGCCCAAGATCTGCGCGACCACGTCGTCGAAGAGATCTTCGCCGTCAGCCTCACCCTCAACGGACTGGCCACCACCGCCCCGCCGGAACGGCAGCAAACCCTCCTCGACGCCGTCATCCGTGACATCCGCACCACCGTCTTCGACCTGCAACACCCCGACAACGATCCACCCTGATCGCCCTCAAAGCGTCCGGCAGGACGCGGAGAGCGGCGAACGCCGACAGCGTGGCCGTTGATGACACTGCGGCCAGCGGCACCGATCAGTGCCGCTGGCCATCGCCGGTCCTACTTGCGAGAGTCGACAGGGTGAAATCCCAAGCTCCACGGCGTGTGGCCTCATATTGATCAGAAACTCAATTGGTTCTCGTCAAGGGTGTAGCGCACGTGCGGACCGTGGAAGTAGCCGCGGACGATGTGAGGCTGGTGCTGGCGGCGGCGGAAGAAGCGTCGCGCTTCGGCCGCGAGCTCGGCCTGGTTGCGGGCCCGGTGGCTCGTGGGCAGGCTGCGCTTGAGGTCGGCGTTGACCAGTTCGTCGGGGTTCAGCTCGGGCGAGTAGGACGGCAGGAAGTGCAGCTCGATCTGGTCGGCGTGGTCGGCCAGCCAGGCGCGGACCTTCTTGCTGCGGTGGGCCGAGTGCCGGTCCACGACGAGGTGGACCTTGCGGTCGAAGTGGCAGGCGAGCCGGCTGAGGAAGCGGCACATGACCTGCGCGTCGAAGGTGCCAGTGAAGACCATGAAGTGCATGCGGCCCTTGGTGCTGATCGCGGACATGGCGTTGACCGAGAACCGGTTCCCGGTCCGGCGCACGATCGGGGTCCGGCCCTTCTCGCCCCAGGTCCGGCCGCTGACCTGGTCAGAACGGATGCCGACCTGGTCGGCGAACAGCACCTCGGCGCCCTCGGCCTTCGCCTTCGCGCGGATCGCCGGCCACGTTTCCTGCAGCCAGGCACGCACCGCCTCGGGATCCTGCTCGACAGCCCGCTTGTCCGGACGCTGGAACGACAGCCCCCAGCGGCGCAGGTACTTGCCCACCCCCGGCTCGGTCAGCCGGACCCGATACAGCTTCGCGATCAGCGCACCCACCTGGGAACGCGTCCACAGCTGACCGACAAGCCCCAGCTCACAGGGCTGGTGGTCGAGCACGGCCTGCCGCACCGCCGCCTGCTCTGCCTCGGACAACACCTGATGCTCCCCGACCCGTCGCCCGCGGGGCCGCCCGATCAGCGCCTCACGACCGCCGGCCAGCCACCTCGCCCACCAGCCGTCCACCGCCTTCAACGAGACCTTGAACACCGCCGCGACGTCCTCGCGATCCCGGCCCTCCACCAACGCGGCCACCGCCCGCAGCCGCAACGCCTCCTGCGCCGACGGCGACAAGTGCCGCGCATCCCCCACCAGTTCACTCACGCGATGTTCAACGATCCAGAACCCCTACCGTTTCGGATCAATATCACCAACAGATCCGTACGGTAGCCCGCAACCCCTCACCCAAGTCCTCGCCAACCCCGACGGCTACGCCGCCCACCTGGAACGCCGCTGGGCGCAGGAGACCGAGGAGCGGCGCCGCGACGCCGAACGCAAACAAGCCCAGCAGCGGCGCGAAGCCGCCCGCCGGCAGGCCCAGGAGCAGCGGGAAGCCGCCAGGCGGGCTGTCGAGCGGGGTGAGCGCCCCGACCTCGACCGGATCTGGGCCAACCGAAAGATCGGCCCCGACGGCAGCGTCACCTTCCCCGACCTCGACCAGGCCACCGACCCCCAGCCACCCACCGCCCCCGCCCCGCCGACACCTGCACCGCCCGCGCCCCGGCGCCGCTTCTTCCGCCCCTGACCGCGCCGTACCGGGGCGGCTGCTCGTCGGCCTTCTTCAGCACTTCCTCGGCCTCAGTGTCGGCGCCGGCCCGACGGTAGGCCGCCGCAGAGTCCTCGCGCATGGCCCGGACCTCGCCGACCGGGCGTCCGGCCGCCCGCATGGTGCTGGCGAGTTCACCGAGCGCCTGACCCTCGCGGAACGCATCGTCCAGCTCACGGAACACGGCCACGGCACGCTCACCGGCCTCCAAAGCCGGTGGCCGAGCACCAGGATGTGCTCGGCGGGCGGAGACCTGCAGTGCGAGCACTGAGACGCCTCACAGGCTGACGACGACCAGGGCGGTGTCGTCTGTGACGCCTTCGGCGGGGATCAGGTCGTTCATCACGGCATCGGCGAGTGCGTCGGGGGTGGTGAGTTCCTTGTGGCGGATCAGGGCGTCGGTGAGTTGGCTGAGTCCGGTGTCGATGTCCTGGTGGCGGCGTTCGATGAGGCCGTCGGTGTAGAGCAGGAGGGTGCCGCCGTCGGTGAAGGCGGTGGTGGCTTCCGGCCGAGGGCTGGACTCGAAGACGGCATCCAGCGGCGGATCGGTCGCCTGGTCCAACAGCTCCACAGTGCCGTCGCCGCGAAGAAGGACCGGAGGGGGGTGGCCGGCGCTGGAGTAGGTGATGAGGTGCCGGCTGAAGTCGATGAAGGCGGTCACCGCGGTGGTCGACTCGGCGCCGGTGACGCAATGCGCGTACCGGCCAAGGACCTCGAGGGCCTGTGCGGGGCCGGTGGCGACCAGGGAGGTGGCGGACAGGGCGCTGCGGAGCTGGCCCATGATGCCTGCGGCCTCCAGGCCGTGGCCGACGACATCGCCTACGGCCACGGCGATCTTGTCGCCGTCCTGGAGTTGGACCAGGTCGTACCAGTCGCCACAGACATTGAGGGAGCCGACCGCGGGCCGGTAGCGGACGGCGAACCGGTGATGGCTGATCGGGGGCGGAACGGGGAGCATGGCGCGCTGCAGGGAGAGGGCGACCTCACGCTCGCGGGCGTGGGCGCGACGCAGGCGCTCGTTGATTTCGTGCAGCTGCCGCATCCGGCTGAAGAGCTCGGCCTCGAGCTGGAGTGAGCCGTCCGGCCGGCTGGTGGCGCGCAGGAGTTCAGTGACTTCCTCGACGCGGTGGATCACCAGGGCGATGTGGCCGTCGGGCGCGAAGACGGGCGCGTTGACCGAGCTCCAGTAGCGTTCCTCCCAATGGCCGGGGCGCTGCGCGGATTCCACGTCGTAGCGCTGCAGGTCCATGTCGATCTCGCGGTTGGCCAGGACCGCGCGCAGGGATGCCTCCAGGTGGCGGGCGTCGGAGGCTGCCGGGTCCCGCGGGCTGCCGGGGAAGGCGTCGAAGAGGTAGCGGCCCACCACCTGGTCGCGGCTGCGTCCGGCCTGGCGCAGCCACGCGAGGTTGGCGTCGGCGAAGACCAGATCGGGAGTCAGCAGAGCGACCGCGCCCGGCAGCGCTTGGAACACTGCCGCGTAGTCGATAATCATGGATGCAGGATATGGATAAATGGTGCGATTTCACGGTTACCGGCATCCTCCTGATGGAGACCCGGGCCTTCCTGGCTTTGTTCACGGGTTTCGGAGTCAGTTCGTCATGACTTCGGGAGACGTCTACTGATCGGCGGAGCCGATGTTCACGAGTGCGGGAGTCACCTGCCGTCGTTCGGCAGCGGTGCGGTGCTCACTCCCGCCTGCCCCCGTAGCCAGCGCTTTTGTCCTGAACTCCAGGCGACCAGTACCCGGCGGCCTACCGGCTGCTACCGAGGTGCTGACCGCTCTCGTGAACATCCGGCTCCGGCGCTGACTCCCGAACCGCTGTCGAAACGCTGCTCTGCGATGTGAACAGAGCCAGCCTTCCTCTGTCGGCGGCAACCCGATCAGGAATGTAGCTGCCCAACCGGTCTGCACGCCGCCCGCCGAACATGCGCAGCGAGGACGACCGTCGGCCAACGCCCTGGTGGGGAGCCTGCGATCAGACCGGATGAACTGCACAGCGCACAAGCGATCTGCGCACCCCAGCCGCCCGGCACCCACCAGAACTGCGAAACCCCAGCCCGTCCCTGCCTCGCTGCTCAGAATGGGCGGGCGACTACACCGGGTCGAGATGCTCGATGCGCTCGGGATGATCTGGTCCGTGTCCGACGCCAGGTTCGAGGCCGGTTTGGACTGGGCGCGGGTCTGGGCGAAGGGCCGTGGCGGCAGCCTTGCGGCGCCGGCGCCGGCGCGGGCGTCGGTCGGCGGGTACGCGATCGGGACGTGGCTCTCCGAGCTGCGGGCCTCCGCGCAGGTGCCGGCCGGGGAGCAGGGGGCGCTGGCGCCGGAGCGGCGGCGGGCGCTGGAGGAGATCGACCCGTGGTGGTGCCCCACCTGGCCGATCACCTGGCAGCGCGCCTACGCGACCGCCCGGCTGTGGTGGCTGGAGTCCGACGGCCTGGTCGACTGGACCGTCCTGCCGGTGGACACGGTGCACGAGGGCGAACAGCTCGGCCGGTGGGTCCAGGCGCAGCGGGTCGGCTGGCCGGGTCTGGAGGAGGATCAGCGGGACCTGCTGACGGCGATCGGCATCGAGGCCGACCCGGAGCTGGTGGCCGCGAAGGCCGCTGCGGAGGCAAAGCCGAAGGTGTCCCGCACGGACCGGTTTGCCCAGGGTTTGGCCGCGCTCGCCCAGTTCGTGGAGCGGGAGCGGCACCCTCGGGTTCCGCGCCCGCACAAGGAGCCGGTGGAGGCCGTCGAGGCCGGCTCCGGTGGGGAGGAGCAGGTGGTGGTGTCGCAGTTCGCGCTGGGCACCTGGTTGAACAACCAGAAGGCCCGCCGGTCGAAGCTGACGCCGGGCCAGCTCGCGCAGCTCGCCGAGCACGGCGTGGAGTGGGCGTAGCGGAGCCGTCGCGGCCCGGGGTGGTGTCGTTGCCCGGCGGTAGGCTGCCGGGGCCCTGAGAAAGCGCTGGGAGGCCGTCACCTGCGGGTGGCGGCCTTCCGGCGTCTGCCGCGCCGCGTGTTCGGAGCCGGCCGCACGTTCAACTGGCCCCAACACGTGTTATCCCTGCGGTCTTTCCGGATCTCCTAGCTGTCGGGACACCCCGACTGGTTCGAGGAACGGCGGAGCCCATGTACTTGCACAACGAAGATTCGACCGTGGCCGCGAGTCGCCATGGTGAGGAGACCGGCAACCGGCACCGCGCGAGGATGCGGACGCGTAGGCAGCGCCGGCGTGCTGCCCGGAAGATACGGGCAGGGATGGTCCTGTCGGGGGCCGCGATCGTCGCCGGGCTCGCGGCCGGCAGCTTCGCTCTGGCTGGCCCGGTCGACCACCGCGGCAAGGCCGCCGGCTCAAACTCTGCGGCTGACGCCCCGGCCTCCGCCGCAGGCTCCACGGACGCCGGCTCGACCGTCGCTGGGGGCGCGGCCGCCGCGCAGCCGACCGGCGCCGCTCCTTCGTCCTCGCCGGCTCCCACACAGGAACCCGGCAGCCCCACGCCGAATCGTTCCTCCGCTGCCCCCGTGGCAGGCGGGTCTGCTTCACCGGCCGGCGCGGGGGCGCGGCGCGCGTCCGCCGCCCCCGCAGCCGTCAAGACCGCCGCACCGGTCGCACCGGCCGGTGGGCCGGTCGGCCCCGACCCGAAGCTCCCTGGCCCCCGGACGACCTCGCGGAGCACCAGCGACGCGGAAGCCATGTCGCTGCAGCTGCTCAACGGCGAACGCGCCACCGTCGGCCTGCCCCCGCTGACCCTCAAGGCCGATCTCAGCGACTTCGCCCGCACGTGGGCTCTCCACATGCGCACCTCCGGGTTCGCCCACTCCGGCAGCCAGTCCGGCTACCTCGTCACCGGCACCCGCACCTGGATCGGCGAGAACATCGTCATGTGGAGCGACACATCGATGACCGCCCAGGAGGCGGCGGAGAAGTTCCAGGAGATGTGGCGCCACAGCCCCGGGCACTACAAGGCCCAGACCAGCCCGTCCTTCACCGAGGTCGGCGTGGGCATCTACCACGACGCATCCGGCTGGTGGGGAGTGCACAACTTCTCCGACGCCAAGTAGCGCACCCGGCGCCCGCAGCGCGGGCCTCCGTCGGCGGGTACGCCATCGGTACGTGGCTGGCCGACTTGCGGGCCGCGGCGCAGGTGCCGGCCGGGGAGCAGGGCGCGCTGTCGCCGGAGCGGCGCCGGGCGCTGGAGGAGATCGATCCGTGGTGGTGCCCGGCCTGGCCGATCGTGTGGCAGCGCAGCTACGCCACCGCCCGGCTGCGGTGGCTGAAGTCCGACGGCCTGGTCGACTGGACGAGGCTGCCGGTGGACACGGTGTTCGAGGGCGAGCAGCTCGGCCGGTGGGTGCAGGCGCAGCGGGCCTCGTGGCCGGGGCTGGAGGCCGATCAGCGGGACCTGCTGACGGCGATCGGGATCGAGGAGGACCCGGAGCTGGTGGCCGCGAAGGTCGCGGCCGAGGCGAAGCCGAAGGTGTCCCGCACCGACCGGTTCGCCCAGGGCCTGGCTGCGCTGGCCGCCTTCGTCCAGGAGCATGGCCACCCACGAGTGCCGCGGGCGTACAAGACCGCCGAAGGGGTGTCGCTGGGGGCCTGGCTGAACAACACCAAGGCCCGCCGGGCCAAGCTCACCGCCGAGCAGCTCGGGCAGTTGGAAGCCCTCGGGGTGGCCTGGTAGGCCCGGGGCCCGAGGTGTGGACGATCACCGGCTGCTGTTGTCCACCGTGTTTTCAACGCTGGCTGGCGCAGTGGCAGGTGTGCCCCGCTCGGATGGACTCCGGGCGGGGCACACGGGTGTCAGCTCTTGGGAACGCTGAGCTTGTCCCAGCTGCTCTTCCCGGGCCAGCCGTCGGCGTTGGTGCCGGTGTAGCCGAGCTTCTGCTGCCACTTCTGGTAGGAGAGGCGGTCGGCTTCGGACCACTGGGGTCCGGCTCCGAGCTCGTAGGCGCTGCAGCCTTCGGCGATCAGGCGGAGCCCCATGGCGGTCACGACCGGGCTGTGCGGGTTGTTGTGGAACCAGGCAGCCCCGGGGAACGGCTCGTACTCCAGCGCCCCCTGACGGGGGACCCGCAGCTGGTCCCAGGTGGTGCGTCCGGGCCAGCCGTCGGCGTCGGCACCGCTGTAGCCGAGCTTCTCCTGCCAGGCCTGGTAGGAGGCCCGGTCGGTCTCCGACCACTGCGGACCCGGACCGCTCTGGTACTTGCCGCAGCCCTCCTCAACCAGACGCTGCCCCATCGCCGTCACGATCGGACTGTTCGGGTTGCTCTGGAACCAGGCAGCCCCCGGAAACGGCTCGTAGTCAACGGGGGTGACCTTCGGGACCCGCAGGCGGTTCCAGCTGCCCTCGCCGGGCCAGCCGTCGGCGTCGGCACCGCTGTAGCCGAGCTTCTCCTGCCAGGCCTGGTAGGAGGCCCGGTCGGTCTCCGACCACTGCGGACCCGGACCGCTCTGGTACTTGCCGCAGCCCTCCTCAACCAGACGCTGCCCCATCGCCGTCACGATCGGACTGTTCGGGTTGCTCTGGAACCAGGCAGCCCCCGGAAACGGCTCGTAGTCAACGGGGTGACCTTCGGGACCCGCAGGCGGTTCCAGCTGCCCTCGCCGGGCCAGCCGTCGGCGTCGGCACCGCTGTAGCCGAGCTTCTCCTGCCAGGCCTGGTAGGAGGCCCGGTCGGTCTCCGACCACTGCGGACCCGGACCGCTCTGGTACTTGCCGCAGCCCTCCTCAACCAGACGCCGTCCCATCGCCGTCACGATCGGATTTCTGCGTGTTCTTGCCCCGGCCCTCGTACACGTAGCCGTGCTGGCACACGGCCAGGCTGTAGCCGATGTCGGCCCAGCCATTGCCGTCCATGTGCTCGTCCTGGGTCTCACGCATCTTGCGCGGGCACTGGCTGTGCTCGACTCCGACGAACAGCGATCCGAAGTAGTGGATCTTGACACCCTTGTTCGTGGAGATTTCCGGATGCCCGTTCCTCGGCGGTCGAGCACCCCACTCTGCGCGCGTGACAAACCTCCTTGCATTCCCCCCGGAAGCTAGAGTTTCTGCTCGGCCGAATATTTCTCCGAACACGATCGACCATACGCACACCCAGGCGGGCGATCAAATGAATTACCTGCGTTTAATCCCAAGCATCAGGGGGAACGCGCGGGGGAAAATGAATTATGCCGGCATTTTCCCGATAGCCACATTTGCCCGACCTAAGAATCCGGTAAGAATCACTGCGGCAAGACGAGGTCCGTAGTCGAACTGAACGCGGCCCGGCCGGATCGGATGGCTGCGGCGCACCCCGCCGGGAACCACAGCCCACCCCCGCTCGTCCTTGGGGAGGTGGACAAACCTTCAGGGAGAAGCTGCATGCCGGGCTGCCTCGCAGCCATCATCGGGTTGGCGGGAGGAGCCGGCTCATGGGCACTCGCGGACTCAGCCCGCAGATACTGCGGCTCATACCAGGAGCACACCGACTGGGGCAGCATCTGGCACTACGAACTCCCCCTCTCCATCGCGGCAGGACTATTCGTCGCACTCGCCGCCCACGGGGTCACATATCTCGCCGTACGCAGATCGAACAGCGGGGTCTACTCGCTGATGCCCATCGCAGCCACGGTCATTTCCCTATTCATCCTGGCCTGGTGCCAATTCGCGTGGATCGGCACCGTCCCCGGAACAGTCAGCGACAGCGGACTCTGCCCGCCCAGCAACATCCCTGACTGGTGGCCTCAATGGCTTCCCGCATGAGCCAGGCGGACGAGACGTGCTCGCGCTGTTCATCACCTACCGGGTCCCGACGTGTGAGACCAGTACGGGCGGGCGGGGATCAACCACACGAGGCGGTCGGCACAGGCCTCCATCGCGGGTACGCCATCGGAGCCTGGCTCGCCGGGCTTCGGGCGGCGGCCGAGGTGCCAGCGGGCGAGCCGGGGCGCTCGATCCGGATGTGAGCGGTGGGCGCCGGGCCCGACTGTGACAGGAGCGGTCACGGCCGGCCCCGGGCCAAGCCACGCGGGCTCGTGCCAAGTCGTCCGCCGGACCATCCCGCCCGGGGCAGTCGGTGATCGGCTGCCGGTCGCCCAAGTCCCGCAGCCCGGACGTGAACATCCGCACCGTCAGCGCGTGGCCACCGCTTGACCTCAACCAGGCTTGAAGTATCACGATGGTCCGCATGAACACCGAATCCACGGCGTACGCCGCCGACATCGAAGCCATCGAACGAGTGGTGGCCACCGTCGAGCACTCCCAGCAGACCAAGGACCCCGACGAATTCCTCGCCCTCTTCCATCCCGAAGCGGTCTGGACGACGGGCGGCGGCAAGGTCCTCATCGGGCTCGACGCGATCGCCGAGTTCACTCGCAAGGTCCTCCCCGCGGACGACTGGGACGGCAAGGTCACCTACGAGGTGACCCACGTGTTCTTCATGCGCCCCGACGTCGCCGCGGTCAAGGTCCGTCAGCTCTACCGGCCCCCGGGCGAGGAGAGCGAGGGTGCTCCGCTGTACGTCATGACGAAGCAGGAGGACGGCCGCTGGCTGCTGACCGCCTGCCAGAACACAGGAGTCGTCGCCGACTGATCGCCCCGAAGAAGGATCGGGCCGGTCAGGCGACCTCCTGGCGCTCGGTCGCCTTCCGCATCTTCACCCCGCCGACGATGAGCGCCAGCCCCACGACGACGATGCCGAGGTAAGCGGTGGACGGAAGGTCGACGACCTTGTGCATCCAGCCCCACTCCGTGCCGAAGAGGGTCTGCGAGGCGAAGCTGACAAGCCCCTGGGCTCCTACGACGTAGCCGATACTTTCGAGGGTGTATCCGATGGTTGTTCGCACGGATCAACCCTCTCGCGGCGGTGCCACAAGATCGTCCTCCACAGGACCGAAAGCGCAGTAGTCCAAAGGATGCAGTCGCGTGCGGAGAGCACCGGCACAGCACCCCGCCGCGGCACAGGAACAGCCCGGGACGCTGCCGGAAGTGCGATCAGCGCGGGACCGTCGCGGCCCCGCCCCGGACCACCGCCTGAACGACGCCGCGTGCAACGCGTCCAGCCCGGCCGCCGGCCCCGCGGCCGGACTGCCCGTCAGTGTGTAGGCCTCCTCGGCCCCGGCGACCTCACCGTCACGACGGCGGCCCGGCCGTCCGGCCGGACCGACATGGTGCCGGTGAGGTCGCCGGTGACGACACCGACCCAGATGATCGGGATGTCGCGGGTACGGGTGCGGCGCTTGATGTGGGCGGCGGTCTCGTAGCCATCCATCTCGGGCATCGCGACGTCAAGGAGGATGACCGCGATGTCGTCGTCGAGCAGGGCTTTGAGGGCCTCCGGGCCGGAGGAGACGCTGATCAGCTCGTGATCGTGCGTGGCCAGGATCGCTTCCAGAGCGAGGAGGTTGGGGCCCCGGGTCGTCAACCAGGAGGACCTTTGGCCTCACCGCGGTGGCCGCCAGGACCGGGCGCACGAGCGGTTCGACGAGTTCGACGAGCTCGGGCTCCGGCAGGCTGGCGCCTCGGTGATGGTCCACGACGGCGAGCTGGCGCTCCAGGCAGCCCTGCCGGGCGGCCGCGCTCCTGGATGAACTGCCGGTCGGGCATCCGGGCGCCGGCCAGGTAGCGGGAGACGGTGCTTCGGTACACGCCTCGGAGCCCGTCAGGTGCAGGCCGGCCCACCGGTCAGGTGTCCCCGCCGGCGGCGTTCCCGTCGGCTTCGACCGACATGGCGCTGACGGCGGTCACGTCGCCGGTGGTCGCGTCCACGGCCGCCACGGCACCGCCGCCGGGAGAGGAGAGGACCACCGTCCACTCCACCCGCCAGCGGCCGTCGCGCCGTACGGCGGCGAGGCGCAGGGCCCTGGCGGTGGTGGACCGCTCCGGGGTCGGCAGCGCCTCGCGGGCCTTCTGTCGGCGCCGGGCCCGGTGACCAGTGGGGCGGGAGGCTTCCGGGCGGCGGGTTCTGCTGGACGTTCAGCTGGGAGACCCGGCCGGCGCGGTTGATCTGGACGTCGAGGCGGAGCGGCATCAGTACTCCGTCGACGACGGACCGCCAGCTGACCAGCCAGCCGAACTGCGCGCCGTCGCCCACCGCGTCGACCGTGCGAGTGGTCTCGTTGAGTGCCCACGGGTAGTGCGTGCCGGCGTAGCGCTCGGCGGCGGCCACCGCGTCGTCCGGGCTGGCAGGCGGTGTTCCGTCGCCGGCCACCGGGAAGCTGTCGGGGCCGGGTTCGGCGGTGCGTTCCAGGCTGATGTTGAAGTTCTCCGCGTCCGGCCAGCTGAGCGTGGCGACACCGGTGTTGAGCGTGATCGTCAGCTCCCCGGAGCCCGGTTCCTGCCGCACGTCGACGATGCCGTACCGGTCGCCGAAGGCAGTGGTGAGGGCCCGGGAGGCGGCCTCGTAGCGGGCGTCCCCGGCCGTGCGGGGCTCGTCGGAGCCGACGGGGAGGACCGCCAGCCCCGTCGCGAGCACGAGGATGCAGCAGAGCACCGCCCCGGATGCGGCCCGGCGGACCGTGCGGCGGCCTGCACGGCGGGCGATGACGAGGGCAAGAAGAGCGGCGGCCGCCGCAGCCGCGATCAGCAGGAGGGTGAGGGGGGTGTGGCCCTTCAGAGCAGTGTGGAGCATGACGGCCTTCAGCCTGTTCGGTGCGCGGCGGTGCCGCCTCTGGCGACGGAGGCGGCACCGCGGGGTCGGGGATCAGTTGCAGTTGGCGACCGGCGTCTGGAAGGTTCCCTGGTCCTTGACCCAGAGCATGCCGACGGTCGGCTTGCAGATGTAGTACCAGTCGGTGATGGTCCAGGTCTTGGTCTTGGTGGAGCCCTTGCTCTGCTTGAACTGCGGCCCCCAGTGGGTAGTACCGCCCGCGCTGTAGCCGAGCTTCGCGGTGATCTCCGAACCGCCGGTCTTCTTGTAGTAGGTGATGACCCTCGTGTGGTTGAAGTCGGGATGGGTCTTGCCTTGGAAGACCGCGCCGCTCGACAGCGACGTGCAGACGCTGTTCACCCCGAGCTGCCCATCGCGGGGACAGCCCGCGACCTGGGCGACGGTGTCACCGGGCTCGTCGGCCTCGGCGGCGAACGCCGTTGCGGGGACGCTCAGGCATGCGGTGACGGTGGCCACGGCCGCGAAGCGCCGGGCGAAGGAACGCGTGGACTTGCTCATGTCGTGCCTCCTTGAGACAGCGGAGTTCCGCCGTCGGTCTCGATCTCACAGAGGGCCGCCGCGTCGACCCGCGCCCCGACCACTCCGGGAACACCTTGGCCGAAGAGGTCGTCCCGGCGCGGCCCGGCCGTGGCCGCGTTCGCCGGAGACGTCCACCGCTTGCGGCTGACGTTCCATCAGCAACTCTCGCCGACCAGCGACCGCGTCTCCTCGTGCTCCGGAACGGCTTCCGCATCGCTTTGGACGGATGCTCAACACGCCGCCGCACCGTGCGCAGGAAGGATGCGGACCCCGCCGTCGGCCGGGGTAGCCTGCCTCGGACCGAGTCGCGGACCACCCGGATCCGACCTGCCGCGTGGACGAGATCACCGAGACGAGGCCCGCGTCCGTCCCGCACGGCCAGGTGACGACCGCGCTGCCATCGGGCGCGTGGCCCGCTGCGGCCCGGACGGTCACGGCTGGCCGTTCGGAGGCCGGCGACCCCTGCTACTGACCCCGCCCTCCGAACGGTCACGTCGGCCAGCCTCGATCTGAGGTCGCCGGTCCACGAATCCCCGGGGCAACCGCACGGGGTGGGCGCCCGTCGGTGCCCACCCCGCACTTCTGTGCCGGCGTCAGCCGTGCCGGCCCGGCTACACGGTCCGCTGCGGGCCCTTGGCGGTGGCCTTCCTGTCCGCGGTCTTGTGATTGCCGCCGGGCTGGTCCTGCTTCTTGTGGGAGTAGTCGTTGGCCTTGTCCCTCTTCGGGTTGCCGGCCGGCTTCGCGCCGCCGCTCTTGGCGTCGCCCGGCTTCGGGACGGCCTTGCCGCCGCCTGCGGCGCCGGACTGCTGCTCGCGGAGCTTGCGGGTCCGTTCGGTGACACAGGTGTCGTAGCCGCCGCACTCGTGCCGGGCCTGCTGGTACAGCGGGTCGGCGTTGGACTTGGCGGCGCGCTGGTTGGCCTTGGCGATGGCCTTGGCCTTGGCGTGCTTGCCGCTCTTGTCCTCGGTCGCCTTGTCGTTCTTGCCCTTGGTGCCCTTCCCCTCGGATTCGTATTGCTTGTCGGGCCCCTTGGCCTGTGCGAGGGCGGCCGCTCGCTTGGACCGCAGCTGCCACTCCCGGTCGGCGTCCGCCTCCGCCTGTTCCCGGGAGTCCGGCCCCTTCTGGTACTTCTCCTGCTTGTCCTTGGGTGTCTTCTTACCGGTCGTGGCATCTGCGCCCTTGTCGGTCTTCTTGCCGGTGGGCTGCTTCCCGGTGGCCTTGGCGTGCTCCGCTTCCCGCTTCTTCTCCTCCGCGGCCTGGAAGGCCCGAATTGCCTTGACCGTCTCCTCGACGGCGCGGTTGAGGTCCAGCTGCATCTGGTAGTTGCTCAGCTGACGCCCGAGCTGCTCGGCGGAGTACCTGTCGACCTCGGAAGTTGCGAACAAGTGCTTGAAGTCATCGATCGGGTCCATCTTCTGCTGCCGCTGGTACTCAGTGATGAGCGCCTCGCGGTACTTCGGATCCTTGATCGCCCGGTCCAGATTCCTCCGGACCTTCTCGTCCGCCCTCTCCATGACCATCTGACCGAGCACGTCGCCGATCGCGGCGGCCGCCACATCGGCGCCACCCCCGCGGCCGCCGGATCGGGGAACCCCCGGCCGGATCGTTCCCAGCCGCGCACCCTGAAACCTCGGGATGGTCGGTACGGGGACCACGACCTTAGGCGCAACAGGAGGCTGGACGCGGCTAACGACGGTCTTGGCGAGGTCGGGCTTCGCGACGGGCGCTGTGACAGTCTTCGCGGCGTCGGGCTTGATGGCGGGAGTGGCGACCCTCTTCGCGGTATCGGGCTTGATGGCGGGAGTGGAGACCGTGGGGCCGGACTTCCGCTTCCCGCCCATCCGGTCCATCGCCGGTTCGGCGGTGCCGCCCGTCTTCTTGGTGACGTCGACCCTCTGCTTCTTCTTGCCAGTGCCGGTCGGCGGCTTGGTGGGGCCGGGCTTCTTCTCGCGGGGCCGCACGGCCCCGCCACCGTCGTCGCCGTCGTCCGGGCGCCCGTAGCGTTTCCGGTCCGCCTCGGCCTGCGCCAGCTCCTCCCGCAGCTGGTCGAGCTCCTGCTGCGCCTGGGCGCGGCCGGCCTTGGTCAGCCGGGGGTTGTACGTCTGGCGTTTCGCCTCGCCGATCTTGTTCTCGAGCCGGCTGACCTCCCGGTCCCAGTCCATCGGCACGGCCTTCTCCTTGACCTCCGCGAGCTTCTTGTCCCAGAACCTGACGTCCTTCCGGGCCTGCTTCAGGTCCTTCTTGGCCTTCGCCCGCTTGGTGCCCGTGGTGGCGTTGTCGACCCTCTGGTTCAGCTCGGTGATCCGCTGCCTGGTCGCGGCCACCTTGCCCTTGAGGCCGGAGACGGTCCACACGGACTTGCGGTGGAACTCCGCGATGTCCTCCACGACGGCCTGCACGCCGGGCACGTCGGGCGTGCCGTCGACCAGACCGGGCGTCACCCGCCTCACGACGATCTGCGTCGCCAGCTTGCGCTTGTAGCCGGGCTCGGTGGGGTCCAGGCTGTCGTTGTACCAGACGTGGTAGACGACACCGTTGATCTTCCGGACCACCTTCGCCAGCCCCTTGGGCTCCTCGCCCTGGGGGCTCTGGGCCGGGCCGGGCGTGGCCGGCACGGGGGCCGCCGACGCGGTGCCGGCCGGGACCGCCACGGCGGCGCCCGCCGCCACGGCCACGGCCGCGGCCGACAGCACCACGCGGCGCGGCCAACGGCCCACCGGTCGACGGACAGGCTCCTCGGACGACTCCGGGCGCATCGCGCCCATGGTCTTGTTCACGAAGGTCTCCTCGCAAAGGGTGGAAGGGGTGGGCTGCCGACGATCACTCGCCCCTGACGGCCCATTGGGCTCCTGGCGGTGAGGGATCGGCATGACAGCCGGAGAACCGGCCCTCGCCCGACGGGGGCGTCGCATCGCGACGGCGCCGACGAGCGTTCCGGGCGGTGACAGCAGACTCCCGGCCCACCGGCCGACGGGCAACGGATTCCACCGTCCGGGACTGTCCCGCATCGTCCGCCCAGGTCACAGCCGCTCGGACACCGGAGCGGAGAGGAAGACCATGCGGATGGTTCGTCAGCCAGTGTCCTCTGACAGGCGATCGTGACCGATTGCCAACCGATCTCGACCGGCCCCGGTTCCAGGGGACGGTCTGATGAGCCTGCCGGTCGAAGGACTGGAGCCAGGCAGATTGCACGCCAGGGGCGGGGGCGTCATGATCGCCGAATGGCTGAGGAGACGGCTGTTGAGAAGACCTGGCGGTTGATGCTGGAAGGAGACCCCGCGGTGCGGCGGGGGAATCCGGCGGTGATGGAGGCCGCCTACGCTGAACCGCGCCTGCGGGTCCTGTTCCCGTTCCCGAGCCACGGGTGCCTCACCTTCCACCGGAACTCACAGTTCCCGTGGAGCAACGACCTGCCGTTCATCGCGGGCAGCGCGCCGTGCACGGTGTACGGGCCGCTGTACTCGTCGGTCCTGGGCGAGGGGCTCACGCCGAAGGAGGCGGCCGCGTTGGTGGTGGCCAACCTGCCCCCCGACTGCGGGCCGGCCTTCGACGGACCGTGGCCCCCTCCGGACAGCCACACTGACTGAGCCAACCGGCCAGCCCCTGGAAAGCCGGAGCTGGTCGAGATCGGTTGGCAATCGGCCAAGATCACCTGTCAAAGGACAGCCAGAGGGTGGGCGCAGCAGGCGGACGGTGGCAGTCGAACCTCGTGCCAGCGTCGAGGGTTCCTGCTGGTCGGACAGTGTGGGACGGGTCCGGACGGTCCCGGACGGCTGAACTGTGGCCGGACACCCCGCCGGTCGAGAACTCTTCTGGCTCAGGGGCCGCATCCGCGCGGCCGGTTGAGGCAGGAAGGGGCTCGTGATGGCGCATCAAGGCCCGGCGCAGGATTCGCTCCAGACCACGCAGGAGCGGCTCCGGCGGCAGAGGCGGTCGCGGCTGGAGCAGGGGTTCGGCGAGGAGATCGACTCCCTGACGCCGGGTCGCATGGTGGCCCAGGGCGCGGGCGGGATGGCTGCGGACCGGTTCCCGGTGCCGGAGCTGAGCGTGCCGCTCGGCGCCGGCTGGGGCACGGGCGTGGCCCCGAGCGTGCGGCGTGCCCGCAGCACCCGGAGCGTCCCCGCCGGCCCGGCGCGGCCGGCTGCCGCCTCGCGGCCGGTGGCGGCCAGGCCGCCCCTGGCCCGCACCCGCCCTGTGCCTCGTGCCGGGACCACGTCCGGCGGGCGGCGGCTGCAGAGGTGGACGGTGCCCGTCGTGCTCGCCGTCCTCGTCGCGGTCCTCGCCGGCGCCGTCGACCTCCTCCAGGACCGACCCCAGCCCACCGCCACCGCCCTCACCCCCATGGACGCCCCCGCCGCACCGGCCACCCCCGACCCCACGCCGTCCGCTCCTATCGCCCCGGTCGCCCCTGGCGAGCCCGACCCCACCGGCTCGACCCCGCCGCCGGCGCCGCCGGAGACCGAGACCCGGGAGGTGGTGCTGCGGTGGGGCGACACCCTATGGCGCCTCGCCCAGCGCCACCACACCACCATCGCGGTGCTGCAGGAGCTCAACGGCCTCGGTGACTCCACCCTCATCTACGCCGGCACCACCCTGCGCGTCCCCACCACCCCCACCGGCGAGGACAGCACCGGCGAGGCGACGGCCGACCAGCCGGAGACGCCGGAGACAGCAGGGGAGGACGCGGAGCCAGCGGGCGAGGAGACCGGTCCGGCCCCGCAGCCCGAGACCACCCCGGTCAACGGCGGTGACGAGGACTCCCCCGCCGTCCCCCCGGGCTCGGGCGCCGAGACGGTCGTTGCCTACGCCCGCGCGCAGATCGGGAAGCCCTACGCCTGGGGGGCCACCGGCCCGGCCGCGTTCGACTGCTCCGGCCTGGTCATGCGGGCCTGGGAGGCGGCCGGCCTCACCCTGCCGCGTACCACCTGGGCCATGCGCACCACCGGCACCCCCACCAGCCGCGACCACCTCGTCCCCGGCGACCTCGTGCTCACCAACAGCGGCGCCCACGTCCAGCTCTACATCGGCGACGGCCAGGTCATCCACGCCCCCGGCAACGGCAAGCCCGTCACCACCGCACCCCTCCCCCCGGCCCCCAGCATCACCGCCTACCGCCACCCCACCGCGTCGTGACCGGTGCAGCGGCGTCCCTCCGGCCGTCCCGGCAGGCGGATGTGTCGTGGCACCCTCATAGATGGGAGGTGTAGGGAAAGACGCGCTGGTCACAAGCCCCGCGACCCCCACGCGGGCCCCTGCCGAGGCCCGCTCCTCCGCCCAAAGGATGACCGGATGATGATGGTCGACGACTTCTTCCGGCCCGGGAAGGCCTACCGACACCACAAGGGCGGCCGGCCGAGCGGCGAGGGCGTGTTCGTCGTCGCCTGCGTCGGGACCGCGCCGGACGGGTTCGAGTACCCGTCCGAGGTGGGCGGCGTGGCGTTCGGCTGGCGGCGCGGGACCGGCCCCAGCGGCCGCGAGGAGCCGCTCGGCTCCTACGTCACCCCGGACTTCGCCGGCTGGGTCGAGCTGGACGACGCCGCGCTGCACGCCGTGCTCGGCGACCAGCACTGAGAGGCCTGGAGGGGCGTCAGCTGGTGGCGCCGCTGGCCGCCGCGTACGCCACCGGCACCTGCCGGGACACCGGCGCGGTCGTGAACAACAACTCCGCAGGCGGGCTGACCCGGCCGTGCTCGTCGGGCAGCAGCAGCTCGGTGGTGCGGGTGCGGCCGCGGGTGAGGCGGCCGGCGCATTCGACACGGACCTGGCGCTCTGTGAGCTGGCCGTGGCCGTCGCCGAGACCCCGCCAGTGGCGGTGGGTGACGTCGAGGCGCAGGTGGGCGCCGGGCCAGTGCCGGTCGTGGGCGAGGAGGACGGTGCGGTGGGTGCGCAGGTGGGAGGCGAGGCGGGCGGCGGTGCGCTCCGGTATGGCGGCGGGTGGGCGGCAGATGATCACGCTGAAGGCGGGGGCGAGGGCGGTGATGGCGTCGGCGAAGCGGCTGGGTGTCGGGGACGTGGACGAGGCGGCTCAGGGGCAGGCCGACCTCGGTGACGGTGCCGTGGGCCAGGCCGCCGTCCGGGAGCAGGGTCGCGAGGATGTCGGTGACGGGGGTGGTGGTGGCGGCGCGTTCGCGGGCCCGGGTGGCGGGTGAGGTCGTCTCCAGGAGCTCGGCGAGGGTGGGGCGGGTCACCGCGGGTCCCGGGCGGCCGGGCCCGCCGCTCCGCCGTCGGCTTCGGCGGTGGGGTGTGAGGTGGTGGGCTGGGGGTTGTCGGCGGAGCGGCGATGGGAACGATCGACGTGGGGTCGCAGAGGAACCAGCCCCAGAGGCGGTCCTCGCCTCAGCGGACCTGCGCGAGCCAGATCCGGCTGCCCGGCGGCCGGCACCAGGCCGAGAGGATCCCCGAGCGCCACTGGCCGCCGATCCGGATCCACACCAGCCGCCAGGTCCGCTCCTGCGGCGCCGCGCCTGGGTCGAGCGGGACCGCGTCCGGCACGAGCCTGGTGCCGGACGGGCGGTTCTCGGGCCGGGGAGGCGAGGCTTGGGTGTGGCTGTTCACCCACCCATCATCGAACATTCGATCGAATATGGGCAAGGTGGCTCACCACAGTCGGCGGTCGCTGTCCGCGCAGGTCAGAGCACCCCGCCGCCGGGTATCAGCCGGGTGTGATCCCGTTCGACCTGCCGATCCAGGTGGCGCTGGCCAAGGCCGTGGACGACCCGCCCTCCGGGCCCGGGCTGAGCCTGGAGCCCAAGGTCGACGGTTCTCCAGACACTCGAAGGTGTCTCACCGGCTCTAGGTGCTGGCCATGACGTGGGTACTGCCGCACGCCCCCGCCTTCTCACCTCAGCTTTCGCGCGTCGCGGCTCCCGTGCCCTAACCGCTGTCCTTTCTCGGGTTCTGTGGGTGCTACGGATTCGCCTCGCCAGGCTGGGTCCGCGGGAGGCGCTGGAGGTAGAACAGCCCGAGGAGCCCGGTGAGAGCGAGGATCCCGAGTGCGCCCTTGAGCCCGTCGACCCGCGCGTCGGCGTTGGCGTCGAGCACCTCCTGGGACAGCTGCGGATTCACTCCGGCGTCGTCCAGAGCCGTCTGGAGCTGGGCATCCGAGAGGAACGGCACGCCACCGGCGAGCTCCACCGAGGCCCGGCCCTTCACATCGGCCGGGATCGCCGGGTTCTGGTCGATGTTGGCCAGGAACGAGGTCGTCAGCACGCCGATCATGATCGACCCGGCAAGTGCGGTGCCAAGGGAGGCCCCGAGGTTGGTGACGGTGTTCTGCACACCGCCGACCTCGGCGCTCTTCTCGTCCGGCACCGCGGAGACCGTGACCGCTCCGAGCTGGGAGGCGAGCGCACCCATGCCCAGGCCGATCAGCAGCAGCGGGACGGTGACGACCTCGGCCCCGGAATCGGGCTCGAGGGCCGCCATCAGGGCCACCGCGCCCGCGACCATCGACAGCAGTCCGATCCGCACGACCATCCGGGGCGACGCCTTCGGCCACAGCTTCGGGATGCCGATCGCGGCCGCGAGCAGCGTCACGGACAGCGGCAGGATCCGCACGCCGGTCGACAGGGCGGACAGGCCGAGTGCCACGGACAGGTAGAGCGGTACGACGAAGAAGACGCCCATCTGGACGAGGTACTGGAAGAAGAACATGACGAGACCGCCGGAGAGCTGACGGTTGCGCAGCAGCGCGGGTTCCACCAGCGGCTCCTGGGAGCGCTTGACGAGGCGTTCCTCCCAGCGGAGGAAGAGCCAGATCAGGAGCAGGCCCACCAGCAGCAGCCATACGACCGGCGACAGCCCGAACCAGGACGCCTCGCCCGGCTTCGGGAGGAACCAGCCCCAGGTGTCCGAGCGGAGCACCCCGAACACGGACACGCCGAGGCCGGCGGCCAGCAGGAGGGCGCCGACGAGGTCGATGCGCGGGCGCCGACCGGGCGGCGCGTCGTTGACGCGCCGGGCGAGGAGGAGGATGCCGAGCACGATCACGACCTCTCCCGCGAAAACCCAGCGCCAGGAGAAGTACGTCGTCGCGAGGCCGCCGATGAGCGGCCCGACCGCGATCGCGATCGCACCGGCCGCCGCGACCAGCCCGTAGGCGGCCGGACGCCGCTGCGGGGCGAAGTTGCCCGCGACCAGCGCCACGATCGCGGGCAGGATGAGCGCCGCGCCGACACCCTCCAGGAACGACCAGCCGAGCAGCAGGACGGGGAGGTTCGGGGCGAGCGCCGTGGTCAGCGACCCGCAGCCGTAGATGACGCACCCGATCAGGAACGCCCGCTTGCGGCCGATGATCGCACCGACCTTGCCACCGGGGACCATGAGAACGGCCATCACCAGCGTGTAGGCAGTGATGGCGCCCTGAATCCCAGTCACCGTGGTGCCGACGTCCTCGGCCACGGTCGCGATCGACACGTTCATCACCGAGCTATCGAGCGCCATCAGGAACTGCCCCGCGGCCAGGGTCAGCAGGATCAGGTTCGTGGAGGAGCCGACCGCCGGATCGTCCGCTCTCGTCGCCATGGACGTATTGTTGCCATCTCGACAGATAAGCCTGTTCTGCCCCGCCGGGCTCCGGCGATCAGTCTGGCCTCCGCAGCCCCCGCCGCTCCTCCCTGGGAAGTTCCTCCAGCCCGGACAGCCTCCAGCGCGGCGTCGCGGGCAGCGGAACGGTTCGGCGAGGCCATTCGGTCGCGGCCGACTGGGTCCAGCGGCCCTGCCGAGCTACCCCATCGCCTCTGTCGCCCCTGTGCACGCCGCACGAGGATCGAGGTGCAAGCGAGCAGTGTTCCCGCTGCCTCTCCCCAGTCAGGGACGGTGAGAAGAATGGACGAGATCGGGCGAGCAGGGTGGTTCGGTATCGGTGTCACCACCATGGCGCTCGCCGGAGCCGCCCATGCCGTGGCTGGTACGGGACACATTCTCAGGGAGATGACGCGAACGTCGGCCGACGAGAACCGCGTGCCCGCAGCGGGCGGCTCGGACCTCCAGGTGGACAGCGGGCCGGGTGGCTGGGTGCTGTTCGGTGCCCTGGTCCTGGCGGGCGGCTCCATCTACCACGTCCTGGCCGGAACCGGGACGATCGCGAAGGAGATCGTTCACGCAGGTGAAGCGGTGACCGGACCGTAACGGGCTCCCTGTCCGGACGCAGGGCACGGACTCGACACGTCACAGCCGAAGGCCGGAAAGAAGGCCACCGAGTACGACATCGCCCACCGCTCCACCATGACCCGCGCCGAACTCCAGAAAGCCGTCGCCAAGACCACCCGCAGGCACCTGCGCGCCGCTTCCTAAGGAGCGAGACCCAGCACCAGCCTGATGTCTCTGAGAGGGTGTTCGGTAGGTGAATCCCCCCAACTGTCCGGCTTTGATCGGCACGGCAAGGACTCGGTTCCATGATCTCGTGGCGGCCGGGTCCGTGTCCGCGATATTGATCGACCGTGACGGAACGACGCCGGTACCCCTCGAACCTGAAGGACGATCAGTGGCAGCTCATCGAGCCGATGCTGCTGCGATGGCGGGCGGCGCGAGCCGAGGGTCGTGAGCCGATCACCGAGCTGCGCGAGGTGGTCAACGCGATCCTCTACGTCGCCCGGACCGGCATCGCCTGGCGATACCCGCCGCACGACTTCCCGCCCCACACCACCGTCTACGGCTATTTCAAGGAGTGGGAACGCGACGGGACCACCGAGCAGATCCACGACACGCTCCGTGACCAACTCCGGGCGAAGAAGGGTCGCCGGATCCTGCCGACCGCGGCGATCATCGACGCCCAGTCGGTGAAGGCCTCGCCCAACGCTCCCGCCGACTCCCAGGGTTTCGACGGTGGCAAGAAGGTCAAGGGTCGTAAGCGGCACATCGCCACCGACACCCTTGGCCTGCTCCTGGTGCTGATCGTCACCGCCGCCGGCGTCCAGGACTCTGCCGGCGGGAAGCAAGTCCTCGACGTCCTCGCGGACCGGTGGCCGAGCGTGACCAAGGCCTGGGTCGATGCCGGCTACAACCACGCCGTCGTCAGGCACGGCGCCGCACTGGGCATCGATGTCGAGGTCGTCGCCCGGGACAAGGAGCAGAAGGGCTTCGTCGTCCAGCCGATCCGCTGGCGGGTGGAGCAGACATTCGGGATTATGGCCCGGTACCGGCGGCTCCACCGTGACTACGAGGAGCTGCCGGACCGGTCACGCTCGATGATCCAGTGGGCCATGGTCGATTCGATGACCACCCGGCTGACCGCCAGCCCGGACAGAACCGGGCAATACCTCCGCCCGAAACCGCCTGCGGCAGCCTAAATCGGTATCGAACACCCTCTGAGGTGCCTGGTCATGCGCGCCTGGCAGACCGCCGGCTTGATCCTGCCGCGTATCACCTGGGGCATGCGCACCACCGGTACCTCCACCAGCCGCAACGCCTTGGGGCCCGGCGGTCTCCTCACCAACGGCGGCGTCCATCCAGCTCTACATCGGCGACGGCAAGGTCATCTACACCCCGGCCGCGGCAAGCCAGTCACCACCGCACCCCACCCCCTCGGCATCATCGCTTACCGTCACGCCGCCGCAGCCCCGGACGCCCCATGCCGTCTGGTCCGAGCAGCCTGCGCTGGGCGCCGTCCGGGGGCGGGCTGGGCCCCAGAATCTGGAGGACGTTGGCATGGCGATGCGGCGTCGCGAGGACGCACACCGGCCGCGGACGAGCTGGAGGTGCTGGGCCCGCTATGGGGCGGGAGGAGAGGCAGGTGGCCGTGGTCTACGCGCGTATGCCCAGGGGCTTGATTGGATCATTCGCTGCCGCCAGACTGCCTTCAACAACTCCATCATGTGCAGGGCCTGCTGACGGTCCGACACCTGTTCCCGAGTTCGACCCCCAAAGTTCCCTGGGGCAACCGGGCCTCAGGTGATGAAGGGAACTGTGATGACAGACCTGTCAGCGCCCACACCGAACACCGACCCGTCGCAAGCGGCGGGGCAGCCCACTACTGGAGGTCAGAATGGGCCCGTAATGTGGCAATGTCCAAGTTGCTCGCAATTGCAGATTATTACCGATCTTACGGATTTGAGATGTTTGCGATGTCATACAACCCAGGTTTCAACCTCTCCCACTTTGGCCGACCTGGAGCAATTGATCCTGGATTCCGAAGTAGCCCGCAAAAAGGACCGGAGGCGAGATGGTTACTACCGCCTTCTCGGGATCCCGACCAAAATGGCGATAGGCGCCCCGACCGTTGCATATCTATCTGACAAGTGGCAAGCGATCGTCGAGTGGATTACTGACAACTTGATCTAGTTCCCGCTAGTAGCGATGCGCCCCGGCCAAGCCGGGGCGCATCTTTCTGTGCGTGGGTCGCTTCGGGTCCGACGCGGCAACCAGGTAACTACTGAACTTGAATTCGTGATGTCGGCCAGCCGTCCATGATCAGGTCGGTGCCGGCCAGGCAGCCGTCGACCAGGTCCGGGCGGTACTGGATCTGCTTGAGTCTGTGCTTGACGGCGCGGGTGATCTGGCCGAGGTTGGCTGCGGCGAGGTTGCCGATGTCGCGCTTGACCAGCGACCAGATGCCCTCCTGCGGGTTCAAGTCAGGTGAGTAGTTCGGAAGTTGGAAGACGGTGATCCAGTCGGCGTGGGCGGAGAAGAACTCACGCAGTGGCTCGACCAGGTGCATGCGGAGGTTGTCCCAGACCAGCACGATCGGGCCGCCAAGCTGGATGTGTGCCCTGACCAGCAGGTCGCGCAGGTCGCGCCAGCCGATCCCCTTCGGCTCACCCTTGCGGCCCCGGTACTCGCGAATCGAGTAGAACATCCGGGAACGCTTCCCGGTTTTGTAGCAGGTCAGACCGGCGATGGACACCCGGCCCGAGCCTCGGCCACGTACCCGGACCACCGGCGTAATGCCCTTGCGGCCCCAGCTTCTCGCGCGCGGCGGCGTCAACGACTGCCCGGCCTCGTCCTCGAAGACGATCCAGCCGTTGCACGCCGCCGCGGTTCTCTTACCAACGGCCACATCTCCTTCTTCCAGACCTCGACCGCCTCGTCGTCGCGCTCGATCGCCCGCCGGGCCGGCTGCTGCCAGGACCAGCCGTGCCGCCTCAGCAGCCGCCAGGTGCCCTCCACCGTGTAGCTCACGTGGAACAAGCGACCGATCAGCGTCTTGATACGTGCCAGTGTCCACCGCTGGTCGGCCCAGCCATGGACCAGCGGTCCGCGCTCCAACTCCCGTGCCAGCCTGGCGATTTGCGCTTCACTGAGCCTCGGACGCCCCGGCGATCCCTTCGACCGCACCCCGGCCTCGCCGCGCTCGCGCCACTGGCGCCGCCACCGCTCCACGGACCGCTCGCTGACCCGCAACGCGGCAGCGATCTCTCGGTTCTTCTGCCCGTCTTCGAAGCGTTCCACGGCCTGCAGCCGGATCCGCTCCCGCGCGGCCCTCCCAGCGTCGGTCAAGCCGCCGCCCTGTGCGTATCTCACGGTCCAGGGCTACCGGAGCACACCGATCACTGTCAGGCGAACCGCTCCGACATCACTCAATCAAGTTCATAGGCACGCCGCTCTACGTCGCGGTGGCCCGTCCGTGACCGGCACGTTTGCGGTCCACTTCCGAGATCCGCGTCAGAGGGGCAACGGGATGATCTTGAAGCCCTGAGCCCAGCCCCCGTATTTCAGAGGGACACGCGCGCTGTTCTGCCAGCGGGCGGACCGGATCGGTGACTACACGGAGACCCACCTCCCTCCGGCGGAGTGGCGAGACCGGAGGTAGCGGCCGGCGGGCAGTCAACGGTGTCAGCCGAGCGCCACGAGCACGTGGTAGATACCTGGCATTGGTCAAGATCATGTGGCAATCGGTCGAGATCATCTGCCAGAGGACAGGGTCTATGCACCACGCGGACGGGGGTCCCCGCACCAGCCGGAGGGGGGTCTCCGCATCACGCGGACGTACCCGGTCGATCTTCTGCCCTTGACCAGCCGAGGTCAGTAGAAGTAGGCGATGGTGTACGGGAACGTGTGTGGCGTCCTGCCCGCTCGTCGAGCGGGCAGGACGCCGAAGGCTGTTCCGGGTGCCGGTCTTCCGGATGTCTGTTCGATCAGCTGGGCAGCGAGCCGACGTTGACCGCGGCCCAGGCGGTGGCGACCTGCTTGGCCTCGGTGGATCCCGCGCCGTACAGGTCGCCGGCGGCCTTGACCGTCGCGTCGCGGGCGCCCTTGTAGTCGGTGGTGGAGGTGAAGTAGGTGGTGAGCGCCCGGTACCAGACCTGGGCGGCCTTGTCCCGACCGATGCCCGTGACCGAGATGCCGTTCGCCGTCGGGCTGTTGTAGTCGAAGCCGTTGATGCTCTTGCTGCCGCTGCCCTCGGACAGCAGGTAGAAGAAGTGGTTGGCCACGCCCGAGGAGTAGTGGACGTCGAGGTTGCCCACGCCGTCGGACCAGGAGTCGGCGGAGTTGCCGTCCTTGGACGGCTGGTCCATGTACCGCAGCGGCTTGTGGTCTCCGCTGAGGTTGATCAGTTCGCCGATCCAGTAGTTCGGGGGGTTGGCGGGCAGGTTGGCGTACCACTCGACCATCGTGCCCAGGATGTCGGAGGTCGCCTCGTTCAGACCGCCGGACTCCCCCGAGTAGTTGAGGTTCGCGGTGGCCGAGGTGACACCGTGCGTCATCTCGTGGCCCGCGACGTCGATCTCGGTGAGCGGGGCGCTGTCCCTCTGGCCGTCGCCGTAGGTCATGCAGAAGCAGGCGTCGTCCCAGAACGCGTTGACGTAGCCCTTGTCGTAGTGCACCCGGGTGAGCGCGCCGGCGCCGTCGTTGCGGATGCCGTTGCGCTTGAACGTGTTCTTGTAGAAGTCCCAGGTCTTGGCGGCGCCGAAGTAGGCGTCCACGGCTGCGGATTCGCGGTTGCCGGCCGTCCCGTCGCCCCACTTGTCGGTGGAGTTCGCGAACGGCGTGCCGTTGCCGGAGGTGCCGTTGGCCATGTCGGTGGCGGACTGGCCGCCGCGGCTGTCGTCCTTCAGCTGGTACTGCGTACCGGACTGGGTGGTGGTCAGGTCGACACTGCCGACGAACACGCCCTTGCCGCTGCCGGTCTGGATGCCCTCGAACTTCTGCAGCACCGCGCCGCTCCCGGCGTCGGTGACGACGTGCAGCCTGCTCGGGGTGCCGTCCTTCTGCCTGCCGGAGACCACGGTCTCCCAGGCGAGGCTCGGCGCGCCCTTCGCCGCCCAGACGACCAGGCGCGGGGCGGCCTGGACGGTGGAACCGGCCTCGGCGGCAAGGGCGGTGGCCTGCGCCGTGGGAGCGGCCAGGGCGGGGGTGGTGGCGAGGCCGTCGAGCGAGGCCTTGGCGGCGCGGTCGACGCTCGTCGCCGAGCCGTTCGCCGCCTGGTGCACGATCAGGTCGCCACCGAGGACGGGCAGGTCGCGGTAGGTGCGCTCGTAGCGCAGGTGGCGGGTGCCGTCGGCGTCACGGAACGCGTCCTTGGCGATCAGCTTCTCCGGACCGCTGAGACCCAGCGACGTGGCCAGCACCGCGCTCTGGAGCCCTGCGTCGGAGAGCAGTTGGGCGCGGCTCGCGAGGTTCGGCGAGTCGACGGCCGCAGCCGCCGGGGTGGTGGTGCCGGCCGTCGAGGTGGTGGCCTGCGCCAGCGCCGGTATCCCGACGAGGAGCAGGGCGGCCGAGGCGGCGATGGCCGCCTTCGGGATCCGGGTACGGGCGTGTGAGGACATGGGACTCCTTCGCACAGTGGGGTGAGGCGCACGGAGCTGCCAGAGGGGCCGGGCGCACCGAGGGCGGGAACCCTGCGGGGCGGGCTGGGAAAATCCTGACAGCCCACCAAGGGGAAATGACATGGCCACGGCAGAACCTTCACGGAAACTACCGTGTGCGAAGCCATTCGACGGGGGCCAGGCCCCCGCCGATCGACGGGGGTCCGACGACCCGTCAGATGTGCTCTCGCAGCTGCCCGGCGCGGCAGCACCTCGCGCGACTCGAGATCCGCGAGGTGCTGCGTCGATCAGCACGGCCGCGCTCATGCCTCACGGCCGTCGAGCAGACCGACGCCGTCGGCGAGCGGGACTTCATCGCGCTGATCGACGGCTTCCACCAGCCGGTCAAGGCACCCCTCGCGCTCGTCCGGGACCGCCTGAACACCTCGGTCGGCAGGGGCCCGACCGCCCTCGCGGGGCCGGGCACACGACAGAGCCCAGTAAACGCGCCCCGAACACCCACGCCGAACGAAGGGGGTGGCAGCACCGCTGCTGCCACCCTGGCAGCGTGGGTGCTGCCCAATATCCAGAACCCTGTCCAGAACCGGATCGCTGCGCTTCTCCCGGGACGGCCGTATGCCCCTGACGGGTGGTCTACGCGCGCGAGCCAGCCGCCCGCGCCGGATCAGCGTCCGACGGTGACCACCGCGGCAGCCGCGGCCTGCTCGGTGAGGGTGTATACGCGCCGCTCGCCGGTACGAGCAGCCGGGACGGCGGCCAAGTGGATCAGCAGCACTCTGGCCGGGATGGTCCGGGGTACAGGTCCAGCCCAGCGCAGCCAGATCGCCAGGCGTCTGCCGGCGGCGGCACGGGCGGGCTTGTCGGCGGTTGCCACGCTCGATCTCGATGACCAGCCAAGGCAGGGCCGGGTGTCGCCGCCGAGCTCCGGGCCTACCGCACCTGTACTCGGCCACGGTCCACGGGCTTCCCACCTATGCTTCGGCGTCGCCCGGAGCACCGTGGAAACGGGCCGTCAGCCGGGCATCGGCCCAGGTGCCAGGGGCCGTTCGCTAGGCTCGGCCGGTCGCCGCCCCCACCGGGGCCAAGCACCTGGCAAGCACAGAGGAGGGGCCGTGAAGGTCCTCATCGCCGGCTGAGCTGGCTTCATCGGCAGCACGATCGCCTCACTGCTCACCGACGAAGGCCACCAGCCGGTCGTCCTGGACAACCTGGTCACAGGCCGCCGCGAGTTCACCGAAGGCCGCCCGTTCTACGAGGGGGACATCGCCGACGGCACGCTGGTCGACCGGATATTCGCCGAGCACCCCGACATCGAGGCGGTGGTCGACTGCGCCGCGCTGATCGTCGTTCCCGACTCGGTCGCCGACCCGCTCGGGTACCACCACGCCAACGTCGCCAAGGGCATCGAGTTCCTCGGCCACCTGGCCCGCAACGGCTGCGTCCGGGTGCTGTTCTCCTCCTCCGCGTCGATCTACCGCACCAGCGAGGACTTCACCGTCGACGAGGACTCGGCGATCGAGCCGCTCAGCCCGTACGCCCGCACCAAGGCCATCTTCGAGGACGTCCTGCGCGACATCGCCGCCTCCGGGCAGCTGCGCGTGATCTCACTGCGCTACTTCAACCCGATCGGCGCGGACCCCGAGCTGCGGACCGGCCTGCAGATCCGCAAGCCCACCCACGCCCTCGGCAAGATGATCGACACCCACCACGCCGGCGAGCGGTTCACCATCACCGGCACCGACTACCCCACCCGCGACGGCTCCGGCATCCGCGACTACGTCCACGTCTGGGACCTCGCGCACGCCCACCTACGGGCGCTGCTGCGCTTCGACGCAGTCACCGCGGACGGCGGCTACCAGGTCATCAACCTCGGTACCGGTACCGGCACCACCGTGCGCGAGCTGGTCACCGCCTTCGAGAACGTCATCGCAGGCCCCCTGGCCACCATCGAGACCGACCGCCGCCCCGGCGACTCCGCCGGCGCCTACACCCGCAGCACCCGTGCCCTCGACCTCCTCGGCTGGAAGCCCGAGCGCTCGATCGAGGACGGCATCCGCGACTCGCTTCGCTGGTACGCGGAGCGCGACACCGTCATCGGCGCGCCTGTGTCACACCCTGCGTGAATATTTTTTTCGGCCTTCGGACATCCAACCGCCGGGCGGGTGCCAACCAGCCACCCCGCCGTCCTGGCCGCCAGCGGTCGCTCCGAGATCCGACACGCTGAGGGAGATCGCTTCGCCCAGGAACGGCCGACCAAAAGAGCGCTTTTGGTACGTTCTGGGCCGTGCTGAGGATGGTGAACGCAGCAGCGAAGGTGACCGCTGGACGCTCAGGCATCGGCCGGGCAGGCACGGACCGGCACCGGGGTGGCAACAGGGAACCGGCCGGCGCAGCCCCGGGGCGCCCCCCGATCCGGCCGTCCGCGAGTGGCCGGGGCCGCACTCGCGGCGGACTGGGCCGTCTGCCCTGCGCGGTTCATGCTCTGGTGGTCGCCCTCGTGTGGACGCTGAGCTGGGTCGGGGGCGGTCCGTCCGGGACGGCGTGGGCCGCGGGAGAGTGTACGGCGAGCCTGTGCGTTCTCAACGCGAACGCGGCGAATGCCCTGTACGTCCATCCCGGCAGCATTCACGTCACCGGCAGCATCCTGGTCAACTCGACGAACAGCCAGGCCGCGCTGGTCAGCGGCACCACCTCCGTTACCGCGACGGGGGGGCACGATCGGCGGGCCGGCGGCTCCGACCGGCTTCGCCACCTCCAGCGGCGGCTCGTACAACCCCACCCCGACCAACCAGACCGCCGGCACCGACCCGTACGCCGCCCTGGCCCAGTGCCCGGCCGCATCCGCCTGCCCCACGACACCGGCCGCACCGTACCCCAGCATCAACCACATCTCCGGGAACCAGACGATCAACCCCGGCGTGTACACCAGCATCGCGAACCTGGCCGGCACGCTCACCCTCAACCCGGGCACCTACGTCGTCACGACCGGCATCACGATCTCCGGCGGGAAACTGAACGGCACCGGCGTGACGATCTACCTGGCGTGCGCGACCTACCCGGTGGCCTGCCCGGTGGCCACCCTCGGTTCGTTCTTCCTCGACCAAACCGGCGGCAAGACAACCCTCAGCGCACCAGCCACCGGGGCCTTCTCCGGTTTCTCGATCATCGCCGACCGCAACAACACCGCAGGGGTCTCGGTCACGGGAAACGGCACACAGATCACCGGCGGCGGCATCATCTACACCGCCGCCGGGAAGCTGTCGGCCTCCTCCGGCGGCAAGGCCAGCTTCACCCGCGCGGTCGTGGACAGCGTCGAGACCAGCGGCAGCAACAGCACCCAGATCAGCGTCATCCCCAACACCGGCACCCTGGCGATCAGCCTGCCCACCGCGACGTCTCTCGGCAGCGCAGCACCCTCCGGCACCATCAGCGCAGCCCTCGGCCAGGTCACCGTCTCGGACGGGCGAGGACTGGCCACCAGCACCTGGTCGGCCACGGTGGCCGCCACGAACTTCACCACCGGCGCCGCCGCGCCCGCCCAGACCATCACCACCACCAACGTCTCCTACTGGTCCGGACCCGCGACCAGTACGAACGGCACCGTCATCTCCTCGCCGGGCCAGAGCGACGCCTCGAACAAACAGCCACTCAACAGCGCCAGAACCGCCTTCAGCTCCAACGGCAATGGAAACAGCTCCACCAGCTGGAACCCCACCTTGGTGATCACCATCCCCGCCGGCGCCACGGCCGGGACCTACACCGGCACCATCACCCACTCCGTCGCCTGACACAGCGCCACGCCCGGAGCGAGTCCTGCAGGGTGCCGGCAGGGGTGCGTCGGCGGTGCTGGCCGCCTGCGCCGCGCTACGGCGCGCAGGTCGGGGAAAGGGTCAGGCCGCGGCCGGCCCGGCGCTCGGTGCGTGACCGGTGGCGTACCGGTAGGCAGCGGCGATGACCTTCTTAGCCACCTCCAGTTCGGCCTCGTCGCGCGGGGCGTAGAACATGACGACGTTGACGCCACGGTCGTACAGCGGGTGCTTCTCGCCCCATCCGGAGGCCAGGAACGCGGCGTGGTCGGCCGGGTCCAGGGCTAGGTGCAGGCTGCCGTCGGCGTGCAGGTGCACGAACTCCGCGTTCCCGCGCGGCAGGAACAGCCTGGCACCGCCTGCGGGGGCGGCATCGCTGAGGAACACCGCCCAGGTGCTGGGGACGGAGATCTCACTGCGGCCCGAGACGGTGCCGGGGAGCGCGGTGGCCATCCACCGCCGCAGCGCCTCCTTGATCTGCGGCGGGCTGGGCTGGGTGAGCTGCAGGTGCGGAACCTCGGGCCCTGTCCCGGGCCGGTCACCCGCACGCTCGGGCAGCGCGGGGAACGTCATGGTGGTGCCTCTTTCGGTAGTGCGGACTGCCGTCGGCAGGACGGGCGGCCGACTGATCGCCGAGCGGTCCGGCCGGCTGCCGGCCCGCTTGCTGACACCACCAACCTAGTATCCTGCGGATAGTGGTTTCCTGCAGGAAAGTGCCTCCGCCGCTGAGGTTCGAGGACTGCGGGCGAGAGCGGAAGGAAGAGTGCCGTGACCGATCCGGTGGAGCAGGTGTGCCCGATCAACCCGGTGGTGGAGCTGGTGTTCAGCCGCTGGACCACCCCGATCCTGTGGGCCCTCGAACACCACGGACGCTCGCGCTTCAACGAACTGCAGCGGCTCCTGCCGGCGATCACACCGAAGGTGCTCACCCAGCGCCTGCGCCAGCTGGAGCGCGACGGCCTGATCACCCGCACCTACCACGCCGAGATCCCGCCGAGGGTCGAGTACGCCATCAGCGAGCTGGGCCGCACCCTCGTACCCGTCTTCGACGCCATCGCCGGCTGGTCCGACGCCCATCTGCCCCAGGTCACCGTCGCCCGCCGGGCCTACGACACGGCACGAGCGGAAGAAGAAGCCTGGGCGGAGGGCTGAGTGGTGGCAAGGAACTGCACGTTCGCCCCCGAACGCCTTGCTCTTGGCGGAGTACCAGGTGTCCACCGCCTTGCCCTCGGCGCCGGTGTGGGTGCCGGTCACGCGGTCGTACTCGACCAGCGTGCCGTCCAGGACCAGGTGGTTCAGGTCCTTCTCCCGGCACTCGGCGAGGACCTGGTGCAGATCCGGGGCCTGTTCGGCGAGGACGTCGATGCCCTCGTGCAGGTAGCGGTAGCCGGTGGCCTGCGAGATGCCGGCGTCCCGGGCTATACAGTGCACGCCCGTCGCGGAACCAGCGCAGCACCAGGGCGGCCGGGCGGAACGAGCCCAGAGCCCGTGACCTCTTCGGCGTGCCGATCCGCCGGCGGGCGCCGAGCAGCTGGCCGGCCATTCCACGATGTGCGGAACGGCCCGTCCGGACTGCCGTACTCCAGCTCCTTGAAGCTACCGGCGATCGGGAACTTGTCGAAGATCACCTGGCCGAGCCTAGAGCACCCTCAGAGAGGCCGCCGACCCAGATCTCAAACGCGGTCTGAAGGTCGTCATCCTCGCGGAACGGGCCCGTCGCTGCCGGGTCTACAGCGTGGAAAGCTGGTGGACCAGGTCGTCGAGGCCGAGCGAGCCCTGGGAGAGCGCCTTCATGTGCCAGGCCTTGAGGTCGAACGCGGCGCCCTGCCGGCGGCGGGCGGCCTCACGCCCCTGTAGCCAGGCGCGCTCCCCGAGCTTGTAGCCGATGGCCTGACCTGGCCAGCCGAGGTAACGGACGATCTCGCTGCTGCGCAGTTCAGCAGGGCTGCCGTTGTAGGTGGCCATGAACTCGGTGGCGAGCTGTGGGGTCCAGCGTTCGCCGGGGTGGAAGCCGGAGTCGGCGGGGATGGCCAGGCCGAGGTGCATGCCGATGTCGATGATCACCCGGATGGTGCGCAGCATCTGCTCGTCGAGGAAGCCGAGGCGGTGGGCGGGGTCGGTGAGGAAGCCGAGGTCGTCCATGAGTCGTTCGGCGTACAGGGCCCAGCCTTCGATGTTGGCGCTGACCATGCCCAAGGTGGTCTGGTAGCGACTGAGTTGGTCGGCGAGGACGACCCACTGGGCGAGTTGCAGGTGGTGGCCGGGGACGCCCTCGTGGTACCAGGTGGTGACGAGCTGCCAGGTCGGGAAGGTGTCCCGGCCGAGGGTTGGCAGGTAGGTGCGTCCGGGGCGGCTGAAGTCCAGGCTGGGGCCGGAGTAGTACGCTGACGCGGCGCTGCCGGCCGGTGCGAGCCTGGACTCGACCCTGCGCAGTGGTCCGGAGATGTCGAAGTGGGTGCCGTCGAGGGCGGTGATCGCCTGGTCCATGAGCTGCTGCAGCCAGTCGCGGACCGCATCCTCTCCCTCGACCGCGTGGCCGTGCCGTTCCAGGTGGTGCATGGCGGCCTTGACGCCTGCTCCGGGCAGCACGCGTTCGGTCTCCGTTCGCATCTCGGCCGCCGTCCGGTGGAACTCGCTCCAGGCCCAGGCGTAGGCCTCGTCCAGGTCGAGATCGGCGCCGGAGTGGTAGCGCACGGCGAGCCGGTAGCGCTCCCGGCCCACGGCGTCCGGGGTGTTGGCGGTGGCCGGGGCATAGGTGTCGCGCAGCCAGTCGCGGAACTCGGCGACTGCAGCGGTGGCCTTGTGCGCAGCGGCGTCCAGTTCGCCGCGCAGCCGATCCGGGCCGGGGGCGACGAACTCGGCGAACCACCCCGCGCCGCCGGTGCCCTCGCCGGTCCATGCGGTGAGCTGGTCGCTGACCGCAGCTGCCTGGCGGGGCGCCGCGAGCAGTCCCCGGGAGATCCCCTCGGTGAGCGTCGCGCGGTACCCGTCGAGCGAGGCGGGCAGGTTGCGCAGTCGCCCGGCCACCGCTGACCAGTCGTCGTCGGTGGCGGTCGGCATGAAGGTGAAGATGTCCCGCACCTGGTGGACGTGCGCGCCGATGTTGCGCAGCTGACGGAGGTTCTCGCCGCTGTCATGCATGGCGAGCTCGGCGGTGAGGCGCTCCCGGAGCAGCCGGGCGCACGCACGGTCAGTGGGGTCCTCCGTGGCGGGGGCGGCGTCGAGCGCGGCGAGGGTGTGCCGGGCGATGTCGGCGAGCGCCTCGAAACCGTCCGGCGAGAGGTCCGGCTGCCGGTCGTCACCTGGGTGCAGGCCGAGCCAGGCGGCCTCCAGCGGGTCGTGGGCGGCCACCTGGTCGAGGTGGCGGTCGGCGATGGTGCGTGGAGTGATCGTTTCAGCGGCCATGTCGCCATCCTGGCGCACCCTCATGGTCGCTGAACAGTTGGAACCTTGCTGCTGTCCGACGAGGAGCGGGCCGCGCTGACGCGGTGGGCCCGCAGAGCCTCGTCCGCCCAGGCGTTGGCTCTGCAGGCCTGAGTGACCGTTGCTCTATCGATCTTGGTGGACGTGGGTTCGGCTGGAACAGCTCGGTCGGGTGATCTTGCCGCGTGCCGTGCATGAAGACAGGGCCTCTGGTGCAGCTCGGGGTTGTCGAGACCGTGAGCAAGGCAATGATCCACTGGTCGATGAGCATGGTCATGAGCCGCCGCCGCCTCGCCCGGCGGGCACGCTGAACGTCCCCGGGCGTCCCTCGGCCAGCCAGCCCCGCGCGGCCGGGCGCTTCGCCTTCGACCGCACCCCCCCTCGACCTTCCCGGGAACCACCTCCAGCCCAAGTGCCGCCGCGAGTTGGCGACAGTCCATCGCCCCGCCGACCGTCCCGCCCCCGTCGTCCAGGACGTCCTGGATCCGCCGATAGTCCGGCGCCAGCACCGTCGGAGCGAACCCCTCCCGCCAGTGCGGCACCACCGACCCCGGCACCGCTGCCGCGATCGGCGCCGGCCGCTCACCGTCCACCACGGCGACCTCGACGATCCCCGCGCCCTGATCGCCGTCTCCGCCAAGTCCAACCGGTCGAAGGCCGACAAGGACGTCACCGACTGGCTCCCGCCCGCCACCGAGTACCGCTGCACCTACGTCGCCGACTGGGGCGCCATCAAGACCCGCTGGGACCTCGCCGTCGACGACCAGGAACTCACCGCCCTGCAGAACCTTGCCGTGATGTGTCCGAACGACGAGTTCACCATCGCCCTCGCCCGCTGAGCCGCGCGCGGACCGGTTCGCGCAAGGCCTGGCCGCTCTCGCCCATTCCGTGGCGCGGGAACGGCATGGGGTGCCCCCGCGCACCGTGAGCCGTTGGAGACCGTGGAGGCCGGCCCCGGCAGCGCGGATCAGGTCGTGGTGCACCAGGTGGCGCTCGGGGCGGCCGCCGGGGTGGCCGGGGCGGGGTGGGAACGTCCTGGCGCCCAGGTCCCCCGCCGGCGTGGCAGGCGCCGGGCTCCTTTGGCCTCAGGGATCCGGGTCACTGGCGGTGGCCGAGGGTGAAGAGCAGGATCACGAAGCCAGCGAACAGGTGCGTTCCCGCGATGTAGATCGTGGCGCGGATGCGCATGGCCCGGCGCTTGGCCTTCTCGTCGTTGGTGGCGTCGCTCACCGGGTCTCCTTCGTTACGGGGCGGCTGGCGTGGGCCGGAGCGGGTGTCGTCGGGCGTGCAGGACCCGTGGGTAGGCCCGTGGTCATCGTCGTGTCTTCCCTGCCAGATGGCGGTGCAGATGGCGCCTGGCGCAGGCGATCGCGTCGGGGGTGGCGGCGAACACGCGGTGCTCGGCGTGCAGGGTGTCGAGGACGCCGAGGGCGTCCAGCGTCTTGAGGTGGTCTTCCTGCACGCCGGAGACCAGGACGAGGATCCCCCGTCGTTCCAGCTTGGTGATGGCGTCGCCGAGTACCAGGGCGCCGGTGGCGTCGATCGCGCTCACCCGGGACAGGCGCAGGATGACGGCCTTGACGTCGGTGGTCTCGGCGAGTTCGAGCAGGAAGCGGTGGGCGCCGGCGAAGAAGATGGGGCCGTCGATGCGGTAGGCGACGATGTGCTCGGCGAGCAGCGCCTGTTCCTCGGCGTGGTGGTCGGCCGGGGCCAGGTCCTCGTGCAGCGGCACCCTGGTCAGTGCGGCGGAGCGGGCGACTTGGCGCAGGGCCAGGGCGCCGGCGACCAGCAGGCCTACGATGACGGCGGTGACCAGGTCGAAGGCGAGCGTCGCGCCCGCGGTCAGGACGAGGATCGCGGCCTCGCCGCGGCCGCTGCGAGCCAGTGCCCGCAGCGAGGCGACCTCGACCATGCGCACGGCGGTGGCGATCAGCACACCGGCGAGCGCCGCCAGCGGAATGCCGGACACGAGCGGGGCCGCGGCGAACACGACCACGGCCAGCACGGCGGCGTGGACGAGTGCCGCCAGGCGCGATGCCGCTCCCGAGCGGACGTTGACAGCGGTGCGGGCGATCGCGCCGGTCGCAGCGACGCCACCGAACAGCGGGGCGAGCAGATTCGCGACGCCCTGCCCGAACAGCTCGCGGTTGCTGTCGTGCCGCTCCGAGACACTCATCGCGTCCGCAGCCGTGGCCGACATCAGCGACTCCAGCGCAGCCAGGGCCGCCACCGCCAGCGCGGCACTCGCCAGGTGCGGGATCTCACCGACGTGCAGGAAGCCGAGCGAGGGCGCGGGCAACCCGGCGGGCAGGTGCCCGATCGTGGCCACGTCCAGGCCAGCCATACCGGCGACGACGGTCGCTGCGACCACCGCCAGCAACGAGAACGGGACGCCCGGGCGCAGCCGGGCGCCGATCAGCATCACCGCCGCGACGCCGGTCGCGAGCGCGAGTGCCGCCGGGTGCGGTTCGGCGGCGAAGGCGGCGGCGGCGTCCCAGGCGCCGATCACGACGTTCTGCGCCCCGGAGGGCTTGACGCCGAGGGCCGCGGGCACCTGCTGGAGGCCGATCACCCCGGCGATGCCGAGGGTGAAGCCCTCCACCACCGGTGCCGGTACGTAGGCCATGAACCGGCCGGCCCCGCCGAGCGCGGCGGCGACCAGCAGGACGCCGGCCAGAAGTCCGACCGTCAGCACACCCGGGGTGCCGTACCGGTGGACGATCGGGACCAGGACGACGGTCATCGCTCCGGTCGGACCGCTCACCTGCAGGTTCGAGCCGCCGAAGAACGCCGCGAGCGCGCCCGCCACCACCGCGGTCGCCAATCCGGCCTCGGCCCCCGCTCCGGAGGCCACGCCGAAGCCGAGCGCCAGTGGCAGCGCGACGATCGCCACCGTCAGCCCGGCCAGCAGGTCCTTGCGCGGCGAGCGGCCCATCGTCGCCAGGACCTCACGGTTCGGCAGCACCGCGCGCAGCCGCACGCGCGCGCGTCGGGCGAGAACCGCAGGGGCGGACGAGGCCGTGAGGTCCACGGAAGTGCCGCTCATGCCCGGTGGGCCTGGTGGTCGGGCTCGCGCAGCTCGGCGAGCAGCGCCTCCTGGTCGGTGATCATCTCGGTGAGGATCCGGCGGGCGGCGCGCAGCAGGTCCGCCACGTCCGGCGTGCTCAGCGCGTACACGACGGTGTTGCCCTCCCGCGTCGCCGTCACCAGCTGGGTCCGGCGCAGCACGGCGAGCTGCTGGGAGAGGTTCGAGGGCTCGACCTCGATGGCGGACAGCAGGTCGCGCACCGGGCGCGGCCCGTCCTGCAGCAATTCCAGGACCCGGATCCGGACCGGGTGGCCGAGGGTGCGGAAGAACTCCGCCTTGGCCTGGTACAACGGGACCGCCATCGCTCAGTCCTCTTCCTCTTCGTCCGCGCAGTGCGCGACGGCGATGCCGTAGCGGGCGGCGATCCGCAGCAACTGCGTGATCCGGCCCGCGTACGCCTGCGCGCCGTCCACGTCCCGGGCCGCGCGCGCCAGACCGCGCTGCCGCCGGGCCTCCGCCAGCTGACCTCGCAGCTCGTCGTCGAACACATCGCTCATCGTCGCCACCCTGGATCCACAGATTCAGCATCCATGAATGTGAAGAATTCTTCAACTCGCGATCATTGCAAGTCGCCTCCGGCCGGCGACCGTTCAATCACGTTCAGTCCCGATCGGCAGGACACGCCACTTCGAAGCGATCCGTAGCCTCGCGAACACAGCCGACCGAACGCCACGACGACAGCGGGCGGCACCAACCCACCGACGCACAGCAGGAGGCAGGAACCGTGAACCGAGTCGACCAGGCGCTCAAGGACGCGATGGCCATCGACGGCGCACTCGGGGTCGCGCTCGTCGACCTCGAAAGCGGCATGGCCCTGGGCACCCGAACGACGGTCACCACCCTCGACCCGATCCTCGCCGCCGCCGGGCACACCGACATCGTCCGCGCCACCCAGCAGGCCGTCACCGTCACCGGCCTCGGAACCGAGACGATCGAGGACATCCTCATCAGCCTCACCGCCCAGTACCACCTCATTCGGCCGCTCCGCCGAAGCAACGGCAGCCGACTGTTCCTCTCCCTCCTCCTCGACCGCACCCGCGCCAACCTCGCCATGGCCCGACACCACCTGCACCGCATCGAGACAGGCCTCGACGTGTAGTCGAGCCCGCCATCGCGGACTGCGCCGAACCACCGACCACACGGAGGATCCACTGATTGAAAGTCACTCATCCAGCGCATTCGGGAGCAGGATGGACAGACGACTGATCCAGACAGCAGTCCTCGGGAGCCCGGACTCGGACGAGCCCGTCGTGTGCCCGGAAGGGGTGGAGGAGTTGGAGGCCTTCCGCCACGAGCATGAGGCCGACACCATCTGGTGCGGCATCAACCTGCCGGGCGGCTGCGGGCGCCCGCTGATCACCAAGCGGTACGACGACCGGGTCTGCCACTTCTCCCACACCGGGGGCGGGGGCGGCGGGCACCAGGGTGACGCCGCGCAGACCCGTGGCAGGGACAGCGCGGACCACCTGTTCGTGGCAACCGACCTGAGGTCCTGGCTCCCGGCCCAGGGCGTCTCGGCCGACTTCGCCTACCCGCAGCCCGCAGGTTCCGCGGTCCTGGCCCATCTGGCCGACGGGCGCACAATCCTGGTCCACCTCGACAAACAGCGGCCGGTGCCGTGGGACGACGAGTCGATCTGGGAGATCCTGCTCGGCCCCGGCGTCCCCGCCGGCCCTGATGCACTCAGTCGTCGCGGCGGCCAGATCGTCCGGGTCCGCCTGGACAAGCAGCCCGGCAGCGCCCCCGCGCTCGTCGTCGGTATGCAGGTACCCGGCGACGGCACCCGCTGGTTCGCCCCGGCCGAGCTCCACCTGGCCGACAGTCGCCTCACCTGGATCCACCAGCCTGCCGCGCCGGCCGCACAGGCGTCGGCCGCCGCCGGGCCCGCACCGGCGCAGCGTCAGTGTCACGGTCGAGCGGTCTCCTGCCGCGGCCCCGGCAGGCCGGCGGAGCGGCGATCCGGTGCGGCAGGCGGTGCTGCGCCTCACTGGCGACGTTGGTGGTTTCCAGTTTGGCGAGGCTTCCTGACTGGCCGTCCAGGTAGATCACGCGTCCATCCTTGTTGATCACATTGAACACGTGTCCAACGCCCTTTTCGTGCACGACCAGGATGATTCCGCGTGCTCCCGGCCCCCTGGCGGCCACATCCTGACTGATGGTGTCCCAGCCGCCCACCGGCTCGAACGACGCGTCGGGGGTCTTGAGGGCCTTCTGGTACATCGCTTCGAGGTCCCGGATCAAACGGGCACCGGAGGTCGGCGTCATCCCGTCCCCATGTCAGATGCGGCCCGGTGGACTCGGGCTGAGAGGTCGCTCACCCGTTGGCTGTGGCCGTGCCGTCGTCCCCCGGCCGTTCGAGGGATACGCGGGCCGCATCCGACGCGTTCCCCGCCCCGCCGGGGCATCCCTGGTGGAACGAAAGGAAGACATGATGCCGCTCTATCTGTCGAGGTTCAGCTATACACCGGAGACTTGGGCGAGGCTGATCGTCCACCCCGAGGACCGTGCGAAGGCCGCAGAGGCGTACATCGAGTCCGTCGGCGGGAAGCTCCACGGCTTCTGGTACGCCTTCGGCGCCCACGACGGCTACAACCTGTGGGAGGCCCCCGACAACGTGTCCATGGCCGCGGTTGCGTTGGCGATCAGTGGAGGCGGCGCGCTTGGCTCGTTCGAGACGACAGTCCTCCTGACCGTCGATGAAACCATGGACGCCCTGCGCAAAGCCGAACGAGTCCGGTACCGGCCGCCGGGCGCGTAGTGGTTCAGCGGCCGGCCGCCAGCACCTATAACCCCGCGCACGGAGCGGCGCAGCATGGGGTCGCTCCCCGGCTGCTGTTCGTCCTCACGGGCACCGGGCGGGCCTGTTGCGAAGACCGTGCGAACCGGCTGGGGCTCGTCGCCCGCCGCCGGTACGTTGCCGAGATGCCTCGGACCGTTCCGGCCAGCGTCCTGGAGGACGAAGGCCTGGGCGGCGAGGTCTGTTGGCCTATCGCCGATCTCGACGCGGGGGCCGGCCGCTGGTGGGGAAATGGCCGGTACACGGCCCTGACCGGTAGCGGCGTCGTCCGTTGCCTTTGATGACCCGCCCCGGTGCCGGGGGGTCGTCAAGGTGTTGCCGAGGCGGCCGGGATGACCATCGAGGTACGAACGGCTCCGAGGCGGCATCAGGGCTTCCCGGCCGGCAGCCCGCGCCGCTACTTCTGGAAGAGGGCCGCACGGGCAGGGCGGGGCCGGGTTACGCGGGCACCGCCTGACCATCGGCGCGTTCTGTTGGAGGGCGGCCCCTCCCGCACGGGAGTTTGGCCGCGAGGTCGGGCGGCATGCGGTCGTCCCGGACGCCGCGGGTAGGGCTTGTGCGTCAGACCGCAGGCGGCCGTGCTGCCGGGGACGGGCCCCGCTGGGGCGGAATGGACGGTAGCGCGGTCCGCGTACTCGGGCGACCGGCTCGCGGCACCTCCGGTCCGCCTGCACGGCTTCACCCAGGGCAGAACGCCGCTCCCTTCCCTCCGCGCCCCGGATCCCTAGGCTGAAAGGGTGAGCACTCATGCGCCGAACGAAGCCCGCGTCATCCCGCTGCGCCCGCAGACCTCGCCGCCCGGCTCCGGTGGGGCGACCCGTGCCCCCCAGCGACCGGCGGGAGCCCCACAGACACCCGTGCCGAGGGAGCCCCTGTGGCGTGACCTCGTCGGCAGTGCCCTGCGGCGCGAGCGGCTCGCTCAGGAACGCACCCTGAAAGACGTCGCGGAAGCGGCCCGGATCTCGATGCCGTACCTGTCGGAGCTGGAACGCGGACGCAAGGAGGCCTCCTCCGAGGTACTCGCGGCCGCCGCCCAGGCCCTCGGGCTCGGCCTCGCCGACCTGCTCTCGCTCACCCAGGACGAGCTGGCCCGGTACGCCCGGAGCCGGGTGAGCCGGGGCCGCACGTCGCCCACGGCGCGGTACGACGGCCTCTGCCTCGCCGCCTGACCTCGCCGCCGGCCGGTACGACGGGGCGCACCACCGCCGTACCGGCTGGCTCGCCGGCCTTCGGCCCGCGGCCGGACGGGGGTCAGACGAACGCGAGCCGTCGGCTCAGCACCTCGTCGGCGAGCCCGTAGGCGACGGCCTCCTCGGCGGTGAACACCTTGTCCCGGTCCATGTCCGCGCGCAGCGTCGGAACGTCGTGATGCGTGTGCCGGGACAGGACCTCCTCCACCTGCGAGCGGATGCGGACCATCTCCTTGGCCGCGAGGCTGAGGTCGGAGACCGTCCCCTGCCGGCCGCCGCTGGCCGGCTGGCCGAGCAGCACCCGCGCGTGCTGGAGCACGAACCGTCGCCCGGGGTCTCCGCCGGCCAGCAGCACCGCCGCCGTCGACGCCGCCTGACCGACGCAGAACGTGGAGATCGGCGCCTGCACGAACGTCATCGTGTCGTAGATCGCCATAAGCGAAGTGAACGATCCACCAGGCGAGTTGAGATAGATCGAGATCTCGCGCTCCGGGTTCTCCGACTCCAGATGCAGTAGTTGCGCGATGACCACATTGGCGACCCCGTCGTCGATCTCGGTGCCGAGGAAGATGATCCGCTCGTTCAGCAGTCGGCTGAAGACGTCGTAGGACCGCTCGCCCTGCGCGGTCCGCTCGATGACGTAGGGAACCGTGTACGACCCCATGTCACAACCCCATCCGTCGGCGCGACGCGGCCGGGCGGATGTCGGCGAGGGACTCCACCACCCGGTCCACGATCCCGTACTCCCTGGCCTGCTCGGCCGTGAACCAGCGGTCCCGGTCGCCGTCCCGTGCGATCGTCTCCTCGTTCTGGCCGGTGTGCTCGGCGGTGATCCGCTCGATGGCCTTCTTGGTGAACTGGAGGTTCTCCGCCTGGATCTCGATGTCCGCGGCCGAGCCACCGATGCCCGCCGAGGGCTGGTGCATCATGATCCGCGCGTTCGGTAGCGCGAACCGCTTACCGGACGCCCCCACGGTGACCAGGAACTGGCCCATGCTGGCGGCGAACCCCATCGCCAGCGTCGAGACGTCGTTCGGGATGAGCCGCATGGTGTCGTAGATGGCCAGACCCGCGGTGACCGACCCGCCGGGGCTGTTGATGTACAGGCTGATGTCGGTGCGCGGGTCCTCCGCCGACAGCAGCAGCAACTGCGCGCACACCCGGTTGGCCGACACGTCGTCAACCTGTGTGCCGAGGAGGACGATCCGCTGGCCGAGCAGCTGCGCCGCGAGATGATCGTCAAGGCGGCTCGGCAGTGTGTCGCCCGCCTCCGCGCGGGGCGCGAGCGTGGTGAATGGAGTCATTGGGTCTCCTTGTCGAGGCAGGGATGCCGTCACCTCCACCCTTGACCCCGGGAGCTCCCCGGATGCGGTTTCTCTGCCCGCCGCAGATTCGCCACGGGCAGATGATGACGGCTCAGCCTCCCGCCCTCTGCCAGAAGAACGCCTCTCCGCCCCCCCACCGGCAGGCCCGGCACCTCCAGGGCCCCGCCAAGATTTGACATCCTCCCCGCCCTAAGGACGGGGATTCCTCCCGCGTCTGCGGCACGGACGTCCGTGGTTCGCAGGTCGCCGAGGCGGGTTCCCCGTTCATCGGGCCGTGCCTGGTGCGGGATCGCCACACCGGGACTGACCGGCCCCTCCGAAGATCACTCCGCCGCTCCGCGGCTCGGATCCACGGACCCATTCCTCCCCGGCCTGAAAGCCGGGGCATCCTGGGAGATAACAGGTGACCTATCGATCGATCGCTAAAGAAGGTGCGGCCTCCCCTGCCGATCCACAGACATCCGAGCATTGCTCCCGCATCGAAATCGGTCATCAGGAAGCGTGCGTTGGCCCGGCTATTCCTCGGCGCGTTGGGTGACCGGAGCGCTGGTCTGGTCACCGAGGAACTCGTACCAGCAGCGTTGCAGGGCCGGGTAGTGCGTGTCGGCCGCGACGAGGCTGAGGAACGCCTTGACGGTGGAGTCGAGCCGTTCCTGGAGTCCGGCGTCGATGAGGTCGCCGCTGTCGGCGAACGCCTGGTGGGCCGTGGCCAGACTGAACATGTCCGGGTAGACACGGGTCCCGAGGTGCTCCAGCGGCACGCGCAGTGCCCACAGTCCCCGGTTTCCTCCCACCATGGAGGGAGATGCCGAGACCAGCAGCGCGTGCTTGTCCTTGAACGGCTGCGGGCGGAAGCGCGACAGCCAGTCGATCGCGTTCTTCACCACCCCCGGGACCGAGGCGTTGTACTCCGGCGAGGCGATGACGAACGCGTGCGCCGCTCGAAGGCGATCGCGCAGCGCGACGGAGTTGTCGGGCTGGCCCTGGGCGGCCTCGATGTCCCCGTCGTATGACGGCATGTCGAAGTCCCGCAGATTCGCGAACTCGGCAGTGGCCCCGTTGTCGCTCATCAGTCTGGCAGTCAGCACGGCCAGCTGGCTGTTGAGCGATCCCTTCCGGAAGGACCCGGAGAGCACCAGAACGCGCAGCGGCTCACTGCGGCCGATGTCCGGAGCCGGGAGGGCGACATCCCGTAGGACGCCCGCGGTACGGGCGGAGGCTGGGAGGACCGGCTTCGCGTTCACACGCGTCACCCTGCCATGCGGCCGTCCGCCTCACCGCCGGTGCTGGTCCGATCGCGGCGGACGCGCCTGGGCGTCGACCGCGACGTCAACCGCTGCCGTCTTGCCCATGAGCGCCTTCAGCTAGGTCGTCGGTTTCGACGAGTCAGATGACCGACTTCTTCGGGGGCGTAAGCCCGGTCCTTCGGGGCCGGGTCAGCCCCGTGCGATCCCGGCGCGGAGGGTTGGCTGCGGGACAAGGCGCTAGAAGGATCATGGTGCTACTCCAGGAAATCTACGTCGTATGCCTACAGCCGACTCCTGAAGTACACTGGAAACTACACCGTAGGTCTACGAACTTTGGGTGGGTCGTCGGTGACCAGCAGTGACAGAAGGTGCCGAAATGACCACTTCACCGGCCGCCCCGGCAGTCGAAGAACGCGATTCGCCGGCAGGCGGAAAGCTCAGCCGGGAACGGGTGCTGGCCTGCGCACTGGAGATCATCGACAGCGAGGGTGTCGAGAGAATGTCGATGCGGCGCCTGGCCCGCGCGCTCGGCCACGACCCGATGAGCCTCTACCGCTACGCACCGAACAAGGCCGCCCTGCTCGACGGCGTCGCCGAGACCGTCCTCTCCGAGCTCACGGTCGACCCCAGCGACCCCGACTGGAAAGCTCAACTACGTTCTGTGGCAAGGCAGTTCCGCCGGATCGCACTCGCCCATCCCCACGTCGTGCCGCTCCTGGTCACCCGCCCCCTCGCCACCCCGCTGGCCCTGCGCCCCCTCGGCACGCTGCGCCCCCTCGAAGCCACCCTCGCCCTGCTCACCCGGGCCGGCTTCAGCACCGCCGACGCCCTCCACGTCTACCGGGCCCTGTTCGGACTCCTCCACGGCCACGTCCTCAACGAACTCCAGGAACTCGTCGACAACCCCGACGAGACCGACGACCTGCTGCGCCTGGGCCTGCACCGGCTGCCGATCGGCGAATTCCCCCTCCTGCGCGGCCTCGCCACCACCCTGGCCACCTACGACGGCGCCGCCGAACTCGAACGCGGCCTCGACATCCTCCTCACCGGCCTGACCACCGCACCCCCCTAGCGCCCTCGCATCGGACACGGGAGCAAGCAGCGTCGACCGAGGACCGAAAGGAGAAAGCACAATCCCCGCCCGAGACCCGGGAAAAGGGAACGCAGCACATTCTCCGTCACAGAACCCGACGGAGGATCACACCGGGGGGAGCAGAAAACGGAGCACACCATGATCATCCTCGGAGTCATCCTCCTCCTCATCGGACTCGTCGCCGGACTCCCCTTCCTGTGGACCATCGGCGCCGTCCTGGCCCTCATCGGCGTCGCTCTGCTGGTCATGGGCGCAGCCGGCCACGAGGTCGCCGGCCGCCGCCACTACTGGTAGACACGGACGCATGCCTGCGCCCCGTCGGCGCCGCACCAGAACCGTTCCCACCCCACCGGGGTGGGAACGGCGCGTTCCCACCCCCGCAGCTGCTGGACCACGCGATGACGAAGGCCGCGATCGTCGCGCTCGCCCAGGGCCTGGCCCAGCAGCTCGCAGCTGCGGGGACCCGGGTCGACGCGGTCGCGGCCGGACCGCTGTGGACGCCGCTGATCCCGGCCACCATGGACGAGGAGCAGGTCGGGTACGTCGGGGAGCAGTCGCCTGGACCGCTCCGGCCCAGCCCGCCGAACGGGCCCCGGCCACGTGTTCCTCGCCCTGCCGGAGGCCTCGTACCTCACCAAGGGATCCTCGACGCCACCAGAGGCACCCCCCTGCCCTGCCCTGCCCGGTCCTCCGGCCCGGCGGTCAAAGCGACTAGGAGTCGTCGGGCAGCGCGCTCTCCTCGTCGTCTCCGTCCTCGGCCTTGGCCCGGACGTCCTTGGGAGTCGGTGCCGTGATGTTCCGCTGTTCCGCGGACCGCTGACGATCTCTTCGTCGGCCTGGGGTGTGTCGTTTGTACCGAGGAGATCGCGATGGTCAAGATCCTCTGCAAGCCGCTCGGCCTGCTGTCCGGGCCCTGGGCGGCCTCGTCGCGGCCCTCGCAGGCCCCGGCTGCTGCGGCCCCGGGCGGGGGCTGTCAGCCCAGGCGGCTACGTTCTCCGCCGACGGAGACGGGCCACGACGGACCGGCGCATGTGGTGTGGGCCCGCCGCGCACACCGGCTGCCTTCGGCGCTGAGTGGAGGCCGTACAACAGCACCACGGGCGACCGGCGCACGAGTGAGACGCGACAAAAGCCCAGCTCCGAAGGCACGCGCACGGCGCCGGCGCACCGGCACGGGCCGAACGGAAGGGCAGGCGTTGACATGACCACCAATCACTCCCCACGACCTCGGTCCGGCGGGCGGGGGATCACGGCGATGGGCCGACGAACCCCGACCCCGATTCCGGCTCCCGCCGCGTCCCCATCGAGGCCGAGTACCTCCCGGGGTACGGGGACGACCGCTCACTCGGCGCGGTGGGGCCGGTGGGAGGCGACGCGCAGCGTGGCCCGGGCGGGGAGTTGCTCCCATCCGGTGCTCCGGCAGGCGCGGTGCAGGGTGCCTTCCAGGGCGGGGAGGACGTCCCGTGGGTGGGCGTCCGGATCGAGGGTGAGATCGAAGGTCGCGTGTGGGTGGTCAGGGTGACCGGTCAGGTTCACGCGCGCTTTGTGGACGCCGGGGAGTCGGGCGGTGTCGGCGGCCAGGGCGTCGGCGAGGGCGCTGTCGTGCAGTTCGACGCCGTCGCAGGGCGGGTTGCCGACCGGCAGGCGTCCGGGGTGCTGGTGGCGGAGCTGTGCCACGAGCCACCACAGCGCGAGGGCGATGAGGATGGTCAGGGCGGCGATGACGGTCGGCCACCACCAGGCCTCGTCCGTCCAGCGGGTGCGGTCCGCGGCCGGCACGAGGGTGTCGTGCGGGCCGGTGAGGGGCCAGTCGGCGGGCGGATCGAGACTCCAGCGCCGGTAGAGGTCCAGCGCGCCGACAAGCACGAGCAGGCCGCCGCCGAGCATGACCAGGCCCGCGACGGCCAGCAAGGTCCGGTTGAGGACGGAGTGAGAGTTCATCAGATGGTCTCCCGTGGCGATGGGGCCGGCGGTCTGTGCGGCTGCACGGTCACGGGCCGCGCCGGCGGGCCCGGACCGTGAGCCGGGGTACCCGGGCCAGGGCGAGGGCGTCGAGCTGTGCTGTCAGTGCTTCGGTCACCTCGGTCCGCACCGTGTCCAGGTCGCGGAAGGCGACCTGCGCGCGGGCGTTGATCCGGCGCCGGCGCACCCTGATGTCGGCATGGGAGACGCCCGGCACGCGCAGGGCGGCATCGCGCAGCAGTCGTGCGGCGCCGTCTCGGTCGAGGGCGGCCTGTGGTGCGTCCGGGTTGTCGGGGGCCGCCATGGGCAGGAGGTGCCGGCGGCCGGGGGTGAGCGCCAGGATGATCAGCCACAGGCCGAGGGCGGCTGCCAGCGCCGCGCCGGTGATGACCCACGGGTCGTCGATGGGTCGGGTGGCGAGTTCGTCGGCGAGGGTTTTGCGCCAGGCGGCGGCGGTGTGGCCGGTACGCACGCGGACCACGTCGAACAGCAGGAACGCGCAGGCCGCCAGGACGAGGATGGCTGTTGCCGTGGCGGGAACCCTCCGCTCGGACCACCAGCGCGGGGCTGCACGGCTGCGGTCTGTGTCGGCTGTGGGTTTGCGGGGCGGTGCGTTGCCGGGCGGGTTGCCTGACGCGGGTTCGGGGTCGGAGACGGCCGGGTGCTGGTGTGTCATGCCGGCTCTCCTTGAAATCTGGGCGGTGGGCGGGCGGATGTCCCGGCGGTGGTCCGCGGGGAGGGCTCGGTGGCGGGGTGTGCGCTGCGGGTCAGTAGACGCGGCCGTCGCGGCCGCCGCTGCCCTCGGGGAGGAGGTGGCGGATCGCGAGGGCGACCTCGGTGACCTCGAGTCCGGTCAGGTGGCCCACCCGCTGGGTCACCTGGCGTTGCAGTTCGCGGGCGGCTGTGGCGAGGTCGATCGGGTAGGGCAGCTCGACGGCCAGCCTGATGCGGGTGGACCTGCCGTGGACGTGGGCCGACGCGTCGGGGGTCGGCGGTGCGGGCCGAGCGGGGCGGTGCGGCTGCGCGGCGAGAGCCTCCCGGCCGGCCCGGGCGGCGATCCCGGCCACTACGCGGTCCGGGATGACGGTGGCGCCGCGCTCGCGCGCCGCGACGGGTTGCGGGGTCATCGGCGCCGGTCCTCGAATCGGGGCCGTCGCCAGTCCCTGACGTCCTCGCCCTCCAGGAGGCGCCCGACGACGACGCCGACCACGCCGAGGACCAGGACCAGGAGGAAGGCCCAGAAGCCGCCGAAGTACCCGGCGAATCCCAGGGCCATTCCCGCGAGCAGACCGAGTGCGGGTGTGCTCATCTCACATGCTCCTTCCTTCGGTGTCGCCCGGGCCTCCCCGATCACGCCGCAGCGTTCCGGCAGCGACGGTACGGGGCCGGGCGGCTGCGGGTCAGGCGACGCGGCTCTCGGTGTCGTCGTCCTCGTCGGGGAGGTGGACGTCGTCGACGGCGATGTTCACCTCCACGACCTCCAGGCCGGTCAGGCGTTCCACCGCCGAGATGACATTGACGCGCACGTCGCCCGCCAGGTCGGTGATGGGGACGCCGTACTCCACGACCACGACGAGGTCGACGGCGGCCTGGCGCTCGCCCACCTCGACCTTCACCCCGCCCCTGACGCTCGCCCGTCCCCCGCCCGGAACGCGTTCACGTACCGCGCCCATGGTGCGGGACATCCCGGCTCCCAGAGCGTGGATACCGGGAACGTCCCGCGCGGCCGTGCCCACGATCTTCTCCACGACGCCGTCCGCGATGGTCGTCTTCCCCCGCTCCTCGGGCACCCGGTCGGCGCCGGTGGGACCTTGCAGGCCGTCCTCCGGGCGTCCGTCGCCCTGCGGGAAACTGCTGGACGTGTCCGTCATGGCAGGCCTCCTTGACCTCGCCCCGGTGCGGACCCGGACGGGCCCGCTGAACTGTTGGACGCCACCCGCACGAAATCCTCACACTCTCGGCATAACTGGCCGGATTGCGGACAGACGAGAGGAGGGGGCACACAGCACCGGCGACCGGACGCCACGATGAGCACAGCACAAACCCACACCACCGCCGGCTTCCGCGAGCGGCCTGCGCCGCCCCGGCCCTCCGCCCGACGCGACCGCCCGGCCGCGCCCCGGCGCTTCCCGCCCCCGTCCGGCACAACCCACCCGGAGCGCACCGGCCCGGTCAGCGACCAGCTCCTCGCGGTCCGTGCGGCGGAAGGCGACGACGACGCCTTCGCCGTCCTGATAGGCCGCCACAGCGCCGCCCTCCTCGCCCTCGCCTGGCACCTGACCGGCAACCGGCAGGACGCCGAGGACGTCGTCCAGGAGTCCCTCCTCAGCGCGTGGCGGCGACTGCCGGACTTCCGGGGCGACGCCGCATTCCGCACGTGGCTCTACCGCATCGTCAGCAACCGCTGCCTCAGCCTCCTGCGCAGCCGTCCCGTGCCCCCCGTCCCCCTCGACGTCTGGCCCGAACTCGCAGCCTTCCCCGCGCTCGGAGCCCCGGAGCAGGTGGCCGAGGCGCACGCCGCAGCACGCGCACTCGCCCGCGCACTGGCCGGCATCGACCCCGGCCAGCGGGCCTGCTGGATCCTGCGCGAACTGCACGACATGCACTACGGCGAGATCGCACGAACCCTCGGCGTCAGCGAACAGACGGTGCGCGGCAGGCTGTTCCGCGCACGCCGATCCCTGGCGGAGGCGATGGACCCATGGCGCTAGAACACCGCCCGCCCCGCGCAGCCGACCCGACACCGACCGGTCCCGGCACCGGCACCGGCCGGAGCCCGGGCAGTCCCGACGACCCAGACGGCGTCCAGAGGCAGCGTCTCCTGCGTCAGGCCACCGAGGCCCTGCGCGCCCTGGGACCCGCCGGCCAGGACACGGCCCTGACAGAGCAGGTCATGCGAGCGGTACGGGCCGAACACCGAAGGGGACGACAGCTTTCCTGTGGCGACCCCGCCCACAGCCGTCGCATCGACGAGAACACCGCCGCCAAAACACTGCGTCGCGCCGCCGACAACGCCGGCACCGCCCGGGCAGGCAGCTGCCGCCTCACACCCGCCCCCGACGGCAGAACCATCCACGCCACCATGACCCTCACCGCCGACCCGTCCCACCCACTGCTCCCCCAGGCCGACCAGGTCCGCCAAGCCGTCCTGCACAACGCCCAACACACCCTGGGACTCGCCGTCACAACCGTCGACATCACCATCGACGACCTCCACACCCCGAAAACACCCCCCAGCCCCGACCGCGATGCCCTGTGCCACGACAGGACATAACGAGCCCGGGCCCTGGACCGCTCCTCGAATCGGCCTCGTCACCGCTCTGGCCACCTACAACGGCGCCGCCGAGACCGGAACGGCACCGCACACAACTCCTCAAAGACACCAGCGGAACACAGGAAAGGCGACGCAACACCTCCACACCGACGGAGCACCCACATCGGCAGGGGGGAACGCACAACGGAGGTCATCGTGATCATCCTGGGAGTCATCCTCCTCGTCATCGGATTCCTCACCAGCATCGCCATCCTGTGGACCATCGGCATCGTCCTGGTCGTCATCGGCCTGATCCTCTGGATCCTGGGTGCCGTCGGCCACCAGGTCGGCAGCCGCCGCCACTACTACTGAGACACGCCCAAGGCGAAGCCCGCGGGGTAGTACTCGACGACGAGGACGATGCGGGTCAGCGTGGGAGTGATCTCGTGGAAGCTCACAGCGCCGCGGGTACTGCCCTTCGCGCCCTGCGACGTCCACACGATGCGCTCGTCCGGCACCTGCTCCTGCACGGTGGCCTTGAAACTGCGCTTGGACGGTCCGACCTTGACCTTCCAGTCGGTGGTGACCTCGTCGCCCTGGGAGACGCTCAGCACCCCCTTGGCGAAGCCGCTGAAGTCCTCGTACTTCGTCCAGTGGTCGTACGCGGTGCGCACGGGCACGCCGACGTCGAGGGTCTCGATCATGTTCATCGGCTTCTTGCCGGACTTCCGCCCGGGCTTGCCGCCCCCGCCGAACATCCCCTTGACCTTGTCGACGACGTTGTCCTTGATGCTCTTCGCCTTCTCTCCGAGGAAGGCCTTGAGCGGCGATTCTCCCTGCAGGACACGGGCGCCGACCTTCGGCAGCACACCCCCGTTCTCCGCGACCTCCCCGAGCTGGCCCGCGAGGTCTGAGACCTTGTCGCCCGCCTTCTCGACCAGGTGCTCCATCTGGGCCCCGAGATAGTGCACGGCCTCCTCACGCAACGTGTCGAAACCCGACTTCTCGGGCGACTCACGGTCCGTCGTGGCCATCGCCTACCTCCTCCGGCTCGAGCGCGTGGCGGACGTGCCGGATGCTGTCTTCTTCGCCGCTGTCTTCTTCGCCGCTGTCTTCTTGCCCGGGGCGGCCGCCTTCGGGTCCGCGGTCTTCTTGCCCGGGGCCTTGGCCGAGCCCGTGCGGCTCGTCGAGCGCTTGGCGGGAGGGGTCTTCGCCGGCGCCTTCTTGGCGGCCGTGGTCGACTTCCTGGCCGGCGCCTTCTTCGCAGGCTTGCGTTCGGGCTCGGGCTGGGCCCCGGGGGCCGACCGCGCGGTACGCCCGGCACGGTCACCGCTCGTGGCGGCGCCACGCCGCGCAGCCCGCTTCCGCGGCGGCTCCTCCTGGTCCTCGTCCTCCGGCTCCTCGGTCTCCTCTGACGGCTCGTCCTCAGGTACCTCCTCGTCCTCGTCCTCCGGCTCCTCCTCTACCTCGTCCTCCGGCCCCTCGTCTTCCGGCTCCTCCTGGTCGTCGCCCTCCGGCTCGTCGGGCTCCTCGTCTGCGGGCTTCGGCTTGCCGATGTTGAGAGTGCGCTCGTGCAGGGAGTCCGCGAGCTCGCTGACGCGGCGGTTGGCTGCGGCGGCCAATGCTTTCTTGCCCGTCTCCAGGAACTCCCCCTTGACCTGTTTGCTGAGGTCCGCGACCTGGGGAACCTCACCCAGCTTCTTGAGCCCCTCAGTGGCGAGCTGCCGCGGATCGAGCCCGACCCGGCGTCCGGCGATGTACGTCGCCACGGCGAAGGCCAACCGCCCCTTCTTCATGCGTCCGAGTACATATCCGCCGGCGACCGCGACGCCCAGAGCGACCTTGGTGGTGGTGTTCATGAAGTCATCCCTTCGACCCGTGTTACCCGGTCGGGCACCATGCCAGGGGTCACGCACGGCGGTGCGAGGGGCCGTGCCCGCGACAGGAGCGTCGCCCCCGCACTGCCAAGCTCCCGGCGAGCGCCGGACAAACGCGATGCGGCCAGAGGCCCTGATCCCGCCGGCGCAGGGACGTCGTGATGTCCCGTCACACACCGGCACCCGGGTAGCCGCAGGTGCAGATCCGCAGGGAGCGGGCACTCTCGGCGCTCGGGAGCGCCGCAAGCCGTATCTCCAGTCTGGTCAGTCGGCCGAGTGAGCGCACGCGGGCACGCGATTCGGCACGGCGACGCCGTGTCGCGAGCCGCGTCACCACGGTGGGCCCTGCCCCGGCGCCACTGGTCGTCCCGTGCATCGGGTGCGCGGCTGCGCCGCCGATCCGCCCAGAGAAGGACGGGAAGTAGCAGACGACATTCCTGGCAACCGACACGCCTCCGATTCCGGACAGGCAAGCGGCAAGTGGCCACTGACAACACCGTGCTGCCCCTACGGCTGGCCACGGTTGCACCTCGACGACGGTTCTCGGCCACGGATCTGTTCTCCACCGGGTACGTCACCGCGGCCCGGCGCGCGAACGGGCCCGGTGCACCGCAAGCTCAACACCGTGGCCCGGACCTCGCCCCCAGGCCTGGTCGCCACTCCCCCGGCCACCCACACCCTCCCGAACCATTCGGGGATGCACACGGAGCCGCTGGCCGTCTGCGCGATCTGCTGCACGAGGCGGTCTGTGCTGGCGCCGATCGGCCTCGAAGCCGATTTCGGGGAGCGGACCGTGGGCGATGTCATCCAGCACGATGCGAATCGTCTCGGGGCGGCGTCGGCCGCATTCTTCCGCAGGCTTCATAAAATGAGCGCGTGATCGGCGAAGACGCCCAGCCACCGGCACACGGACGGGAGTCCGCGCCCTGCCCCGGCACCCTTCGTACTCCCGCGGTCGACTCGCCGGCCGGGACGGCTGCCAGACAGGAAGCCCGCGACCTGGAGGGCGGCGTGGAGCACGCGGCGGCAGTACTGAGGCCGAGAATGCGCGGCTGGCTGCATGCCGGCGTGTTCCCCCTCTCGCTGGCCGGTGGCATCGTCCTGATCGCCCTCTCACACCGTGCTCCCGCAGCGGCGGCCTGCTCGGTGTACGCGCTGTCGGCCTGCCTGCTGTTCGCCACCAGCGCCGTCTACCACCGGAGAACATGGGGTCCGCGCGGGGAGGCGGTCCTGCGGCGGCTGGACCACGCGAACATCTTCCTGATCATCGCCGGCACCTACACCCCGCTGGCGGTGCTGCTGCTGCCCGCGCGCCAGCAGGTGGTGCTGCTGACCGCGGTGTGGGCGGGCGCCCTGGCCGGCATCTCCTTCCGCACACTGTGGCTCGGGGCGCCCCGGTGGCTGTACATCCCCTGCTACATCGCCCTGGGCTGGCTAGCGGTCTTCTATCTGCCCGACTTCGCACGCACCGGCGGCACCGCGGTCGTCGTCCTCGTCATCGCCGGCGGCCTCCTCTACACCGCAGGCGCCGTCGTCTACGGACTCAGACGCCCCGACCCTTCACCGTCCTGGTTCGGCTTCCACGAGGTCTTCCACGCCCTCACCATCGCCGCCTTCACCGCGCACTACACCGCCATCCTCCTGGCAGCCACATGACCGGAGGCCCGGGCGCGTGCGGAAGCACAGCACCCGGGGCGGGCCCTGGCCGCAGCGCGCTCAGCAAAGACGCGAAGACCACGAGGCGGGCGATGAAGGACGCAATCCGCTCCGCGGAACTGGTCGCGGTGCCGGTGCCGTCCCGGACTGTCGCGGACCAACTCGATGCTCCCCAGATCTTCGCGAAGCTGCACGGTGCGCTGCCCGACGTCATGCGGGGCGCCAGTGGTCACCCCGAGCCGGCTACCGGGTACGCCGACCCGGACCAGCACGCGTCAGCGGCACGCCGTAGCGGGATCGGCTCCCGTCCGCCCTCGGTGTTCGTGTCGACGGCCCGAACACTGAGCCGCCGGCGTCAAGTGCAGCTGACCTAACGCCAGTTCAGGACCGGTGCAGGAAAGCAAACTCTCTGCGCCGGTCCGCACCAGTCGCACCCAGTCCCAGCACGTGAGGCCCCGATGGCCACCCCCGGAACCCATCCACCCGGGCCGCCGTCGGCCGCCCGCCAGGAGCTGGGATCGCCGTCGAAGGGATCGTCAAACGCTTCGGAGCCGTCCAAGCTCTGGGGACCCGGCCGCCGCCCACCAGTGCGGGTGAAGCGGAGGGACTGTCGGTTGTCCTTGCGGGACTTGAACCGGGGCAGCCCGACCGGTCGCCCCTGCCGCTTGCCGGACACCGGCCTGAAGGCCGGGGCATCCTGGGAGATAACAGGTGAGGGCCTGTCCATCCGTTTCTGGTAGCGGCCGCGTCCCGCGAAAGGAGAGCCCCGTGGGGCTGGAGAAGAGGCTCGCCCTCGTCGTGGCCACCATGACCGTCGTCGGACTGGTCGGCGGCATCGGATACTCCTCCACCGCGAGTGGCCAGGGCCACCGGAAGCGCGAACACGCCGCTTCCCAAAAGCTGTTGGTGGATCAGGCGACGGCTGACGACGACCACCAGGGCGCCGTGGCCGAGGTCCACAACGAGAGCGGGCAGTGGTTCGGACTCGCCGGGATCGCCAACATCCTCACCCGGTGCGTGCACTGACGAGGCGAGCGATACCGGACCGGGGTCGTCGAGCGCGGACGTTCCGTGTCGACGACCCCGGCAGATCGTCTTCGGCAGCGTCAGATCGTTGGCAGTGGCTGCCCGTTGGTCAGTCGGGCCGCGCGGGTCGACCTGCGGGCGCCCCTAACATCGGCTCTTTCCTCACCTCTCTCTGAACTGCGGGATCGCCACCGAGGACCACCCACCGAAGATCGTCTTCGCGTTGCAGCGGGGGCGCCGACGTGCCACCCTTGCTCGCGCTCGGGGTCGAGCGGCCGGTCAACGGGGTGGGGATCCATGGAACTGCGGGACATCGAGATATTTCTGACGCTGGCCGAGGAACTGCACTTCGGGCGGACCGCTCAGCGGCTGTACGTCTCGTCCGCACGGGTGAGTCAGGCCATCAAGCAGCAGGAGCGGAGCATCGGCGTCGAGCTGTTCCAGCGCGACAGCCGCAACGTACGGCTGACGCCCACAGGTGAACGGCTGCGGAAGGATCTGGTACCAATCTACCGGGGCCTGAAGGAGAGCGTGGAACGGGCCAGGCTGGCAGCCCAGGGCAAGACCGACGTGCTGCGCATCGGCATGATCCCCGGCAACGCCCACGACCTGCGCCACTACTGGGAGACCTTCCGCGCCCGCCACCCCCAATGGGGGCTCAAGCTGCGGCACGCCCCCTTCGCCGAGCCCTTCGCCGGACTGCGCCACGGAGACATCGACATCCTGGTCTCCTGGCTTCCCGTCCTGGAAGCCGACCTGGTCACCGGCCCGAAGCTGTTCGCCGAGACCAGAGTGCTGGCGGTGTCCCTCGACCACGAGCTGGCAGGACGCGCCTCGGCAAGCCTGGAGATGCTCGGCGACTTCCAGACCTCCGCGAGCCAGACTCTCCCCGAGTACTGGGCCGACAGCTACACGCCGCCACACACCCCCAAGGGCCGGGTGATCGAGAGGGGCGCACAGGTCGACACCATCGACGACATCTTCACCCTCGTCAGCGCCGGCGAGATCGTCAACACCTTCCCCGTCCACGTGAGCCGCTACTGGGCCCGCCCGGACATCGACTGGCTGCCGATCCGCGACATGGACGCACTGGACTATGGGCTGGTGTGGCACGGTGAATCGGAGAACGACCTGATCAGGGCGTTCGCGCAGGTTGTCCGCGACCTCGGCACGCTCTGAGTGGTGGAATCGCAGAACGCCGGGGCCGCCATGTCGACGACCAGCCGCGTGGGGCGATCGGCCACCGCGCGTGCGAGTGCGTGCTCCAGCGCCCGGCGCTGGTCCTGGTCGACCTCGCCTGCGAGGTGGAGGAGCTGGGCGCTCCTGCCGGTTCTCGTGGTCGTGATCCGCAGTGGCAATCCGGTGGGGCCGGTGTTCTCGGCTCGCAAGCCGTGTCCGGCGGGCATGGGCGCCCCCCTTCCGACGGGGGAGTCTTCGGATGGTGAGCCTGCTCTGGCCGGGCGGTTTCGTCCAGGGCACCGCGTTGACGAAACGGACACGGAGCGCGCGACGGAGCCTGCAGAATCTGTCCATAGGCTCCGCCTGCGGCTGTAGGCGAGGTTGCCGATCCGGTCAGGTGTCCGCGGTGGGCTCCTGGTCGCGCTGGGAGCGGCGGAGTTGTTCGTTGAGGCGCAGGGCTTCCTCGAGTTGGTCTTCGAGGATGACGATGCGGCAGGCGGCTTCGATGGGGGTGCCCTGGTCGACGAGGTCGCGGGCGCGCATGGCGATGCGTAGTTGGTAGCGGGAGTAGCGGCGGTGGCCGCCGTCGGAGCGTAGTGGGGTGATGAGGCGGTGTTCGCCGAGGGCTCGTAGGAAGCCGGGGGTGGTGCCGGTCATCTCGGCGGCGCGGCCCATGGTGTAGGCGGGGTAGTCGTCGTCGTCGAGTTTGTCGGGTGTGTCGGGGCTGGCCGTTGTAGTCACTGCACCTCTCTGGTTCTCGGGGAGAACGCGTCGAGGGGCCCCGGGGCCGTGTCGGCTCCGGGGCCCCGAAGGGGAACAACACCATCTACCAGCCTGAGGCCGGTCCTGTTACTTCCGCACTGCCCCCGGGGAGGGGGTGTGCGGGGATCGCGTATGCGTGACCGGAAACCACCGTCCTTGCGTTGGGGTCTGCGGTGTCCGCCCGGCGAGTGTTCACGGGCCGGGCGATCCTGATGGCGCTTGCGCCCTCCGTTCATCCTCTGTACTGACCTGTCACTTCGTACTGCTGGTACTGCACCTGCTGAACTGCGTACTACGGGTACCGCTGGTGGCGGCCCCTGATACCTGCGGGCCGCCCGGTCCGGCAGCCAGCCCCGTCGCCGTCCTGCACCTACCTGGCTTCGGAACTCCACTGCCGGACCGAACTGCGAACTTCTGTCCAACAACCCCGGCCAGTTCGTGTCTGGCCGGTATCGCCGACTGCTGTCTACGAGAGAAACGTTAGACCCGCCCACACGCAATGTCTACTCCGGCGCGCATAGATTTTGCTGAGCCCGCGAGTGAGGTACTCTCCCGCTGCGCGGCGGCGGCAACCCCCGAGCCGCCGCCGCGCAGCGGGAGAAACGAGCGACACCGCGCAGGGAGGCGGCAGTGGAACACCCGGCGCCCGTGGCACCGGAGACGGCCTGGGACGGACAGGCAGCCCTGATCGAAGCGATCACCGAGGCCGTGCGCGACGGCGACGACCGAACCGTCCGCCGCCTGCTGGCCCGCTTCGCCGAACTCGCCACCACCGACGACCTGTACGCCCTGCGCGACGCCCTCGACACCGCCCGCCCATCCGGCGACCGCAGGCCGGACTGACACTTGCCGACCATGCTCGCGGACCTGCGCGGCCAGGCGTTCAGGTCGATCCTGTGCCTGGCGCCGTGGCCGCTGCGCATGCGTGCTCGCCCCGGCGGCCGGCCGGGGCAACGGGGCGGAGGCCCGCCCGGTGGGTGAACTCCGGCACGGTGCCGGTGACGGCCCGCACCCGGGCTCGCATGCTGGGGGCCCGCGCCACAGCGCCCCGTCGGCCCGAGCAGCCGAGCTCACTCAAGAAAGCCGCAGACGCGATCCTCCGCTGAGCCAGGGCAGGCCCGGACAGCCGATGCTGCCGGCCACGCGCGCACTGCTCGCCGGTCCCGTTGCGGCACTCTGCTCGGCCGGTGTGACGTCCCCCTTTGACCTTGCTGCGCGGACGCCGAGCGAGAGAGCCGATGCGGAGTCATCCTTCTCTCATCGGCTTGGTCGCAGGCATCGGCTTCCTGTGGACGATCGGCATCGTCCTGGTCGTCATCGGACTGATCCTGTGGATCCTCGGCGCCGTCGGCCACGAGGTCGGAGGCCGCCGCCACTACTGGTGAACCGGCAAAGCGGTCCATGGACGACTTGGGCGCAGTCACCCCACGGGCAGTCATGTCGCGCCGCCGGGCCACGCGTCTTGTCGATGCTCGCGGCCTGTCGGTCAGTCGGTGGCCGGAGGCGGTTCTTGCGTAGCGTGGGGGCGCGGGATCCGGCCGGTGTCGAAGGCGCCGTCGGCGATGCTCCGGGCGAGGGTGGCCAGTTGGAGCCGGTTGGCGCGTGCGTAGGAGCGGAGCGCGGCGAACGCGGTGTCGAGCGGCACCCGCCAGCGTTCGGCGAGGATGCCCTTGACCTGTTCGACGACGATGCGGCTGGTCAGTGCGTACTGGAGCTGGCCACGTTCGGTTTCACTGTCGGCCAGTGTGCGCTGCTGGAGGATCGCGACGGTGGCCACGTCGGCCAGTGCCTGGGCAAGAAGGACGTCGTCCGAGCCCAACGGGCCCGGTTTGCTCTGGAAGAGGCCCAGTGTGCCGATCACCCGGCCCCGCAGGCGCATGGGGATGGCGTTGGCGGCCACGAAGCCGATTCGGCGTGCCTGGGCGGCGAAGGGCTCCCAGTCGCCCACGACCCGCAGATCGGTGAGGTCGATGCCGGTGCGCGCGGCGCCAGTGCGGTAGCAGTCCACACACGGGCCCTGGTCGTGCTGGAGGGCGAAGAGCTCCAGCATGTGGGTGCGCTCGTCGGACGCGGCGATCGTCAGGAGTGTGCCGTGCTGGTCGGCGAGCAGGATGCCGGCCGCGGCGACATCCACGAGCTCGACGCACCGCTCGCACAGCTGCTGGAGGAACTCGATCACGCCGAAGTCCTCGGTCAGCGAGTTCGCGACCTCCACGAAGACCTCGGTCAGCCGTTGCACGCGCGTCATCGCGATCAGTCCTTCCCCGCGTCGGTCGACGGCGCCCCCGTCCCATTCTCGGCCAGGCGCAGCCTGCCATCGACGATCTCCTGCGAGATGTCTCCGATGTCGCGTCCGGCGCCGTAGGCATGGGCGCGTAGGCGGAGCAGGGCCTGGGTCAGGGGTAGGCCCAGTTGGACGCTGAGCATTCCGGTCGCCTGGTGGACGACGGCGCGCAGGAGGGCCGGGGGGTCTGTGGCCTCCAGCATGCCGGGCTGGGTGCCAGGTCCGTCCAGGATGCGTGCGGTGAGCGCGGAGGCGAGGGCGTGGGCGTCATCGCTCTGCTGGCCGTTGAGCGGTCCGGGCGTGCGGCGGGCCGCGGTGAGGACGCCCACCTGGATGGCGCCGATGCCCAGGGGGAAGCAGAAGATCGCCCGGAGCGGCAGTGCCTGGATCTCGGGGGCGAGTGCGGACCACCGGCCGGTGGGGATCGTGATGACGTCGGGCACCGACACGGACGCGCCGCTCGTGGCGGCGTCGCGGGCTGGGCCCTCACCGAGGGTGAACTGTAGGTCGTCGAACCGGTGCCCGCTGTCGTCGGAGCACCACAGCGGCTCGCTCTGGTCTTGGGCCGTACGCAGGGAGACGGTGAGGACGTCCACGCCCAGTGCGCGGGCGGCGCTCTCACCCATCGCGTCCAGGCCCGCCGCCAGACGCGAGGCTTGAAGAGTGCGAAGGGCCTGGGCCATGAGGTCACTAATCACGGCGTACCCGTCGTGCGCCCGCATATGGCCGGACGGCGCGCATGCGTTGTTCGGAGCACTCCCGGTCCAGGCACGGTGTGCCCTCCGCTACCTGCGTTCCAGGACCTGGTGGTGGTCGCGACCGGGTGGCCCGGCAACGCCGCTGAGGCCCTGCGGTGCCGACTGGCCGCGGGTTGGACATCATGATCACAGGACGTTGGCGGCGGACGGATCCAGGCTGAGCACCGCGGGCGGCGATCGGAGAGGTGCCAGGAGGAGGGAGCGGGTCTCGGTGATGTCGAGCAGCCGGGCGGCCTGACGGGACGAGTGGTGCACTGTCAGCGACCCGGCGGCCGCAGCCGCGCGACAAAGCCGCCGCGAGGAACGCGTTGAGTCTTGTGTCGCGGAACGCGACGAAGCGCGCGTCGACGTCGATGGTGCGGACGCCGTCCCGCAGACAGCGGTCGAGGGCCCCGCGGAGTACTTGCCCGGAGTCGATGTCGCCGACGGGGCGGACCGTGGCGCGGTCGGTGTGCGGGTGGCGGCGGAGGGTCACCTGCAGGGTCTGCGGGTTGGTGGGCACGGGGGCCTCCAGGTCAGGGTCGCCGGCGGGTTTCGATGCGATCGGGGACGGGCCAGTGCACGTCGTGCACCCATCCGAGGTGCTCGGCGAGTCGGATGACGGCCGCGGAGGGGTCGATCTGGTGACGGTCGACGCCGTGGCGGGCGCAGGTGGGTTCGGCGTGGTGCAGGTTGTGCCAGCTCTCGCCGAAGGAGAGCAGGGCGAGCGGCCACAGGTTGGTCGCCCGGTCATGACGGCGGGTGCGGAAGGGGCGCTGGCCAATCATGTGGCAGAGGGAGTTGACGCTCCACGTCACGTGCTGCAGCAGGGCGACGCGGACGAGTCCGGCCCAGAGCAGGGCGGTCAGTGCGGCGTGCCAGGTGCCGCCGATCGCCCAGCCCACGCCAACGGGAATGGCGAGAGAGAGCAGGCACAGCCAGGGAAAGGCCCGTGAGATGGCCCGCAGGTCCGGGTCGGCCAGCAGGTCGGGTGCGTAGCGGCCCGGCGGGGTCACGTCTGCGGTGAACATCCAGCCGACGTGGGCGTGTACCAGGCCGCGGAGTTCGCCGGCGAGACTGGTGCCGAAGCGGAACGGGGAGTGCGGGTCGCCGGGGCGGTCGGTGAAGGCGTGGTGGCGGCGGTGGGTGGCGACCCAGCCGATCACATCGCCCTGGAAGCTCATCGACCCGGCGATCGCCATCGCGATCTTCATCGGACGGGCGGGGGTGAAACTGTGGTGGGTGAGGCCGCGATGGAATCCCACCGTCACGCCCAGGCCCGTGACCGTGTAGAGGGCGACGGCGAGGAGCACGTCGGTCGGGCCGATCAGGCTTCCCCACAGCAGCCACCCGGCGAGCAGGAGCGCGATGAAGGGGAACGCCACGACCACGGCCGTAAGCGCCAGCTGCCAGTCCGGCGTGCGCTCGTAAGCGACACCGGTGTCACGCGGGAACGGCGAGGCCCCGTCGTAGGAGGACGCGGGAGCGGCGCGGTCCGTGGGCGTCGCCGCATACGTCGAGGTCGTTCGTCTGGTGGCTTGCCCCGAGATGGCCATCCCCGGCTCCTTCGCCGTGTCGTGAACGGCGCGGCCGGGGTCTGGGGCAGCGATTCGCGAACCTCCGAGACACTTCTCCGTTTGTGCAGCTCGCCGTAGAGGGCGATTCGCGAGCGTACGGGGGTTCCAGTCCAGTTCACCCTACTGCCTGCTGGGAAGGAACGCCGTGCCCGTACGCCCGCTTGGCGGGCGGGCCTGCCCAAGGCCACCCACGAGCCCGGACGATCCCTTCAGCCGCCCGCGACATAGGCGGGTGCCGCGTGGGTGATCAGGGCAGCCGCCGTGACCAGGTGGCGCCCACGTGGTGACCGAGCCTCCAACGGTTGGCGGGGAGTCGGTCAGGGCAGGGGGTGCCGCCGGTGGCGTTGAGGATCTCGCCGGTGATGTAGGAGGCTTCCTGGAAGGCGAGGACGACGTAGGCCGGGGCCATTTCGGCGGGCTGGGCGGCGCGGCCCATCGGGGACTGCTCGCGGAAATGCGCGACCTTCTGTTCGTCCATGGTGCCGGGATCAGCGGCGTCCACACCGGCCCGGGGGCGACCGCGTTGACGAGGATGCCCTCGGGTGCCAGTTGCTGGGCCAGGCCCTGGGTGAAGGCGACGATCGCCGCTTCCGGCCCGCTGACCCGACGGGATGTTCTGGCTCACCAAGGCCGCCCTGCCACACCTGCGCCCGGGCGCGTCGATCATCAACACCGCCTCCGTGCAGGCCTACAAGCCCAACCCACACCTGCTGGACTACGCCATGACGATCGGCCTGGACAACGACGCCCTCTTCGAGGCGTACGGGCGGCGGTTGTGCTCGCCCGGCTGTCTGGCGTGACCCGCGGCCCGTGCGGCAGGTCACCGATCGTGCAGCGTCGTCGCGACGATCTTGCCGGTCCCGGTGGGCACCACGTGGAAGCCCCGGCCGAGAGCGGTCACCACCACCAGCCCGTACCCGGCTGGGCCGGGCCGGCCGGTCGGCCGCGGCAGGTGCGGGCTGGTGTCCTCGACCGCGATGTCCACGGTGGCCTCCGGGGTCACCACCACGCTGAGCCAGCAGGGCCCGGGCGCGTGACGGCACGCGTTGCACACCAGCTCGCTGACCACGAGCACGGCGTCCTGCCGGGTCGCGGCGCTCAACGGGGCGCGGTCGTGGCTGGCGACCTCGTGGAGGAAGCGCAAGGTCGCCGACCGCGCCGCGTGGACGGATCCCGGGCGGCCGTCGAGTTCGAGTTCGAGTGCAGGTACCTGGCGCACGTCCTCACCTCGACTCCTCGCGTTCGGCCCGGCACTGCGCGTCTGCCCCGCCTCGACTCGGAAAACCCGTTCCAGGGCGGCGGTGCGGTACGCCGCGTGCGGAGCAAGAATCCGCGCCGAGTACCCGGCGCAGGAGGCCGAGTTCGCGTTCCGAGGCCGAGGTGGCGAGCACCACCGGCCGTCGCCCTCACGGCAATCAGGGATCCGGCCGGTCTTTGGTGGAGGCCATCAGGGCCAGGAGGTCGGCGACGCTGAGGTGGCCGTCGGCGGGATGCCGCAGGCGGTGATCCGGATTGATCCGGTAGGAGTTGCGGCGGCCGGTGCGGGTGTGGGCGAGGTAGTCGGAATTCTCCAGGTCGGTGACGATCGCCTGGACCGCGCGTTCGGTGAGCTCGCAGTGGGCGGCGATGTCCCGTAGCCGGATGCCGGGGTCGCGGGCGATGGCGGCCAGGACTCGGGCGTGATTGGTCAGGAACGTCCAGTTCATTCTCGGCTGCGACGTGTGCCCGTCCATGTCCTCGTACGTTCCACCGCTCCTATGTCACAAAACGTGCATTCCGACTCGTGTTTTGCTTGACGTGTATGAGCGGTCCGCGCAATCTGAGACGTGGGAGTCCTTCACGCCAGCGAAGGAGCCGGCCATGTCCCGATGGCAGCCCTCACGGTCCCAGCGGCAACCCGCCGAACGGCAGCCGCGGAAGGCACCCACGCGACCTCGGCGGCCCGCGGCCGTGAACTACCGCATGCACGTCCGAGTCGCCGGGACCGCGCAGCGGCCAGTGGCAGCCGTGCTTGGCGAGATCGACCAGGACTGCGCCCTCCACCTCCACCGCGCCCTCGCCACCGCGCTCACCGCCAGTCACGTTCTGACCGTCGACATGACCGCCGTGACGTTCACCGACAGCACCGGCCTGAACGTTCTGCTACAGCTGGCGAGCAAGCAGACCGGACGGGCAGAACCCTCCTGCCGCGTCCCGGGCGTGCCCTGGCGAGGCTGCTGGAGATCACCGAGACCACAAGCCTGTTCGCCATCGAGTCCGTGCAGCCGGGAGACCCGGAAGGAGACCCCGTATGACTGGCACCGAGCGGGCCCTGCTGGTCGGCGTCCTCGGCCCCGCCGACCGGCCCGAGCGTCTGCTGATCAAGCTCGCCGACGGGCGCCAAGAAGTCACCGCACGCCTGGAGGAAGCCGCCGCCCGCGTGGTGGCCGCCGCCACCCGCTTCCATCCCGTGCTCCCCCACACCCCGGCGTCCCTGACGCACTGGGTCGAGGGCGGACTGCCCATCCGCGTCACCCGCACCCACACCTCCGCCGACAACACCGGCCCCCTCTCCTTCGCCGGCCTCGACACCGCCCCCCGACAACCCAACTGGCCCCAGCGAGGCCCGGGGTGGACCGGAGGGGCCACGGCGCGTTCGTCGGCGACCTGGAGCGGACCAAGGCTCTCTCCGAGACCGCCCTGACCGCGAAGCGTTGCACGTTCGCCGGGGCGGTCAAGATCCCCGGGTATGGGAATGGTTCTCGGGGGCAGACGGGGTTCAGGAGTGCCGGAAAGATCCCCGCGCCAGGGAGGGCGGATGGCCGACCTCGGAACAACCCTGCGAGACCGCGCGAGCTGATCCAACAGGAGGTGACTTCCCCGCGTCTTACTCCCGTGCCTAAGCCGACGCTCGCCAGCGTGAAGACCAGATCGAAGACATCGAGGAAAGGGCCCGTCCGATGACGAACACACCCAACGCCAGCGGTTCCTCCCGCGAGGGGAAGGGAGTGCGCGAGACGATCGAGCACGCCCGGGAACACCTCGGGCAGACCATGGAGGAGGTCGCGGCCAAGGCCGACCTCAAGGGCCAGGTCCAGGCGAAGACGGCCCACATCAAGGAGCACCTGCACGATACGGCGGCGGATGCGGCCGCTCAGGCGCGCGAGAAAGCCGCGCACGTGGCCCATACGGGCCAGGCCGCGGCGTCCCAGACCAAGGATCACCTGACGCAGACGACGGCGGCCCTCGCCCAGAAGGTGCAGGACAGGACTCCGGAGCCGGTCCGCGACGCTGCGGTACGGACCGGGCGGGTTGCCCGCAAGCCGTTGCCCTGGGCCGTGGCGGCAGCGGCCGTGTGTGTCCTCGCGCTGGTGGTGTACCAGCGTCGGACGGGGAGACAGCGATGATCAAGGTGCTGTGCAAGCCGCTGGGCCTGCCGGCCGGAGCCCGCGGCGGCGTCCTGGCCGGCGCGCCGTTCAGCTGTGGAAGGCTGGGGCCTGCTTGATGGTGCGCACTGGGGGCGCAAGGTGCCCGGCTCGCGGCCATCAGGGCTTGGAGTCACCCGGTTCCGGTAGCGGGCTGATTCCGCCGCAGCGGGAGGAAGTGGCGGCCTGGCCCTGCCGGTTCTAGCGGTCGTCTTCGCTGTACTCCTCCTCAAGGTCCTCCTCTTCCTCCTCGTCAGGCTCTTCGTCCTGCTCGTATTCGCCCTTCTCGTCTTCGTCGTACTCGTCCTCGGGCTCCTCTTCGTCGTACTCGTCCTCGGGCTCCTCTTCGTCGTAGTCCTCTTCGTCGTCCTCGTCGTACTCGCCCCGGGGCTCGGCCTCCTCGTCGTACTGGTCCCCGCCGTTCTCTCCTTCGTCATACTCGTCGTCAGTCTGGTCGTTCTGGGCGGCTTCCTCTTCTTCCATGGCCTCCTCGTGGGTGCGGACGACCTCGCCGTCGCGGATCTCCCCGCGCCAGCCCTCCGCCTCATCGTTGGTAAGGGAGACATGCCGCTGGAAGTTCTTGAAGTCCAGGCGTAGGCGGCGGCCCTGGGCTCGCCAGATGTTGCCGGTCTTCTCGAAGAATCCGGCGGGGTAGTACTCGACGACGAGGACGATGCGGGTCAGGTTGGGGGTCAGCTCGTGGAAGCTGACGGCCCCGCGGGTGCTGCCCTTGGCGCCCGTGGAGGTCCACACGATGCGCTCATCCGGTACCTGTTCCTGGACGGTCGCCTTGAAGCTGCGCTTTGAGGGCCCGACCTTGACCTTCCAGTCGGTGGTCACCTCGTCGCCCTGCGAGACGTCTTGCACACCCTTGGCGAAGCCGCTGAAGTCCTGGTATTGGGTCCAGTGGTCGTACGCGGTCCGCACGGGCACGCCGATGTCCAGGGTCTCGACGATGTTCATCACCTTCTTGCCGCCCTTGCGGCCGGGCTTTCCGCCCCCGAAGGCTCCCTTGACCTTGTCGACGACGTTGTCCTTGATGCCCTTGGCCTTCTCGCCGAGGAACGCCTTGAGAGGCGAGTCGCCCTGCAGGACGCGAGCGCCCACCTTGGGCAGCACGCCGCCGCTCTCGACGACATCCCCGAGCCGGCTCGTGACGTCGGAGACCTTGTCACCGGCCTTCTCCACCAGGTGCTCCAACTGGGCACCGAGATACTTGACGAGCTCTTCCCGTAGCCGGTCGACGCCCGACACGTCGGGCGACTTCTCTTCCGTGCCAGCCATGGCTCACCTCCGTCGGGTGCGCGTCGACGGCTTGGCGGTCGTGCTCTTGCCCGCGGCGGTCTTCTTCGCAGGTGCCTTCTTCGCCGGTGCGGCCGTCTTCTTGCCTGCAGGCTTCGCGGCTGCGGTCTTGGAGGCCGAGGAGCGGCCCGCCGACCGTTTCGTCGGTGAGGTGGTTTTCGCCGGGGCCTTCTTCGCTGCCGGGGCCGCCTTCTTCTCCGACGGTGCGGTCTTCTTGGCGGTCTTCTTCGCCGGGGCCTTGGAAGCGGACTTGGGCGCCGCACGGGAGGAACGCGGCTGCTCGCCACCCGAGGGCGCGGTGCGGCGCCGACGTGTCGGCCGCTCCTGGCGCGGCTCCTCTTCAGGTTCGGACTCCGCCTCCAGCTCGTCTTCCTCCTCCTCCCCGCCGGCCTCGTACTCCTCGTCCTCGTCCCCCTCCGGCTCGTACTCGGCCTCGTCGCCTTCCGTTTCCTCCTCGTCCTCCTCCGGCTCGTACTCGTCGTCGTACGACTCCTCCCCTTCCTCTTCCTCCTGCTCCTCCTGCTTCGGTTTGCCGACGCTCAGAGTGCGCTCCCGCAGGCTGTCCGCGATCTCACCGATGCGGCGGTTGGCGGCTGCGGCGACCGCCTTCTTGGTGGTCTCCATCAGCTCGCCCCGTACCTGTTCGTTCAGCTCGGCCACCTGGGGGACCTCGCTGAGCCTGCGCAGGCCCTCGGTGGCGAGCTGGCGCGGGTCCAGGCCGAACCGCCGGCCTGCCAGGTAGGTGGCGGCGGCGAATGCGAGGCGTCCCTTCTTCGTGCGCCCAAGCACGTATCCGCCCGCGACGGCGGCCGCCAGCGCGACCTTGGTGGTGTCCTTCATGAGGTCATCCCTTTCCGGCACTCGCCCCTTCCCGAGGATCGGTACAAGCGAAGGGGTCAGCCGCTGTTGTCCTGCGCGAGGCCGCCGGACTTCCTCTGCGTCAGCCGCGCAGTGAGGCGACCCCCGCCCACAGCGGTGCGTCAGTTGCGGCCGCTCACTGGCGCATCGGGGCCGATCGGGCCCGCGCACACCGCGCACAACTCCCATGACTGTGCGCCCTCGGCCTGCGCGGCCGCTACGGCGCTCCCGCATCTCCAGTCTGGTCAGCACACCGGCCAAGCGCACGCGGGAAGCCGGCGCCTTCACACGGCACGGCACCGCGCCATGCGATGCCCGATGCCCGCCTGAGCGGTGATGGGGCGCCCCGCGTCTCAGCCGACCACGACGGCACTCGCGCAAATCACGCCGGGTTAAGGGACAAATCGCCGGATACTATTAGGAGATACCACGCGTGAGCGCTGCCTGGCGTGGCGCAGTACGTCGTCTCCGATCCCGGAGAAGGAACATGGCCGCAGGCAAGGAGGACGGCGCGAAGCCGCGCAGGTCCACCACCGCGCACCCGCCCTCCTCGCGTGCCCCCAGCAGGGCAAACCCCCGCACGGAGGGCAAGACGGGAAGGCGCCCCCCACGCCGCGTCTCGGCGCCGCGCGCCATGCGCTACGCCGCCGAGCAGCTGGCGGAACTCCTCGGCCGCGTTCCCGAGTCGGTGTCGGCGCTGAAGCCCACCGAAGAAGGTTGGCAGGCCGACGTGGAGGTGGTTGAGCTGGAACGCATTCCTGAGACGACCAGCGTGATGGCCAGCTACCGGGTGAACCTCGACGAGGAGGGCGAACTGGTGGCGTACGAGCGGATCCGCCGCTACACCCGCGGACAGATCGACCGCCTTACCTGACAAACCCCGCGCCGCGACGAAGCGCACGCCACACTTCCACCGCGACGGCGAAGGGAGGAACCGTGACCGTGGTACCTCAAGGCGCAGCCGGTGTTTCCCGCGGCGGGAACACCGGAACTCTCTACGACGTTCTCGAGCTCATCCTCGACCGTGGCCTGGTCATCGACGTCTTCATCCGGGTCTCCCTGGTCGGCATCGAGATCCTCAAGATCGACATTCGCATCGTCGTCGCCAGCGTCGACACCTACCTGCGTTTCGCCGAGGCCTGTAACCGCCTCGACCTGGAATCCGGGCGCAAAGCACCTGCCCAGCTCACCGACATCGTCGGGGAAGTCACCGAAAGTGGCGCCCGTGGCAAGAGCAAGGGCGTACTCAGCGGCGCCGTCGACGCCGTCAGCGACACCTTCCACCTGGGAGGCGACAAGGACGAAGACGAGGAGGAGGAGGAGAAGGAGCCTGCACCGAAGCGCGCGAGGCCCACCCGCCGGCCCACCAGGCGACGGGAGGAATGACATGGCCGTCTATGTCTACTCCATCACCGCCGCCGACCACCCCCGTGATCTGGACGGCCTCACCGGAGTCGGCCCCACCCCCACGGCGTTGCGCATCGTGAGCGCCGGACCGCTGTGCGCCGTCGTCAGCGACGCGCCCCAGGACCTGCGGCCCAAACGCCGCGACCTCATGGCCCACCAGGCCGTCCAGGAACAGCTCATGGCCGGCGGCACCGTCCTACCCCTGCGCTTCGGCCTCACCGCCCCCGACGACGAGGCCGTGCGCGCCGCCCTCGAAGAGCGCCGCGAGGAGTACATCCAGCGGCTGACCGAACTGGAACACTGCGCCGAGTACCACCTCAAGGCAGCCATCGACGAGGACACGCTGCTGCGACAGATCCTGCAGGACTCGGCAGAGGCCCGACAGCTCAACGACAGCATCAAGGCCGGCAACGCCAGCCCGGACCTGCCGCTCGCCCTCGGTGAACTCGTCGCCCAGGAGGTCCTGGCCCGCCACCACGCACTGGCCGCCGGCATCATCGAGGCCCTGCGCCCCCATGCCCGCCGGGAACGGAGCTCCGAGCCGACCGGCAACGACTTCCTGAACATCTCCTTCCTGGTCGACGACGACCATCAGGAGCTGTTCCTCACCGCGGTAAAGGGTCTCACCAGCGAACTCGGCACGGAGTTCGACTTCCGGCTGCACGGCCCCCTGCCCGCCTACAGCTTCGTCTGAAAGGCGCGAACCCCATGGGCCTGTTCACCGAGATCGTCACCCTCCCGCTGGCACCCGTCCGCGGCACCGTCTGGGTGCTGAAGCGCCTCGTCGAAGCCGCCGAAGACGAGTACTACGACCCCGCGCCCGTCGAAGAGGAACTCGCCGCACTGGAAAGAGCCCTCCTGGCCGGGCAGATCGACGAGGAGACCTTCGACCGACGCGAGGATGAGCTCCTCGACCGCCTCGACGAGATCAGAGCCCACACCCGGCGCACCAGCGAGTGAGCGAGCCACGCCAGGAACGGAGGCCAGAACGTGACAGACCCCATCGCCAACCGCCTGGGCTCACTCCCCTCCCGGTCCGGACCGCCCTACAACCAGTCCTCCGCCAGCCTCGCCGACATCCTCGAACGCGTCCTTGACAAGGGCATCGTCATCGCCGGCGACATCCAGATCAACCTCCTCGACATCGAGCTGCTCACCATCAAGTTGCGCCTGCTCATCGCCTCCGTGGACAAGGCCAAGGAGATGGGCATCGACTGGTGGGAGCACGACCCGTCACTGTCCTCCCGCGCCGCCACCACTCCCTCCCTGGAAGAGGAGAACCGACGCCTGCGCGAACAGATCGAGGCTCTGCGAGCCGGTGCCCTGCCGCCCGCGGACGCCCCCGGTGAGAGTTCCGCGCCACCGCGCCGCCCGGCCCGCGCGACACGGTCGGCGACCCGCCCCCGGCCTCCGGCAGGAGGTTGAGCCATGACCACCGGGTCGCTCGCCTACACCTACGCCGTCGCCCGAGACACCAGCACCCTCGCGCAGACGGCAGACGCCATCACCGGCGTCGCCGGCTCACCCGTCCACCTCGTACGGCCCACCCGCGGTGCCGCCCTGGTGGCATTCGTCAGCCCGGTTCCCGAAGCCGACTTCCACGAGACGGCGCTCCGCCAGCACCTCGAGGACCTCGGCTGGCTCGAGGCACTCGCCCGGGCACACCACGGCGTCATCGAAGCACTCGCGGCGCGCACTACCGTCCTGCCGCTGCGCCTGGCGACGGTCTACCTCGACGAGGAGCGGGTGCGCGCCATGCTCGATGACCGGCAGGCGGTATTCGTGGACAGGCTGGAGCGCCTGGACGGCCAGGTGGAGTGGGGCGTCAAGCTCTACGTCGATGTCGCCCCGGACACCGCACCCCCTGCGGCGCCTTCGCCCGATCCGTCGCTCGGCCCCGGCCGCGCCTACCTGCGCCATCGCCACGCCGAGCAGGACTCACGCGACGACGCCCACCGGGCGGCCGAACGGGCGGCCGAACGGGCGGCCGAACGGATCGAGGCGACCGCCCGCGCCTACGCCGTCGAATGGGTGCGTCACCGCCTCCAGGAGGGTGAGTTGGCCACCGGGCCGGGGGTGAACGTCAGCAACGACGCCTACCTCGTGCCCGTCGCACGCGCCGATGCGTTCCGCGCCGAGATCATGCGCTCCACCGAGGGCCTCACCGGGGTCCGCGTCGACGTCACCGGCCCCTGGGCCCCCTACTCCTTCGCGGCTCTCCCCGACCCGGCGGAGAGCGCACCATGAACCCCCCAGGCGGCGAGCCGGCCAGGCCGAGGACACACCTGCCACAGCGGCAGGTCGCCCTCATCGACCTGCTGGACCGGCTGCTCAGCGGCGGAGTGGTCCTCACCGGCGACCTCGTCCTGTCCATCGCGGACATCGACCTCGTCCGGATATCGCTGCGCGCCCTCATTGTCTCGATCAGCGAACAGAATCCCGCCCCCTGGCGGGCCGGTCCCACCGAGCGGAAAGGGACGCCATGACCACTGGCCCGCCCAGTCGCTCCGACCGGTTCGACGAAGTCGCCCAAGCCGCCGGCCGGGCGTTCCGGCTCCTGCCGGCCACCCCGCACGACAGGCAGCCCGCAGGCCGCGGCTCCGGGCAGCGGATCCCGCACAGGATCACCACCGACCCCGAGGCGGTCGAACGGGACCTGATGAAGCTCGTCCTCACCCTCGTCGAGCTCCTGCGCCAGCTCATGGAACGCCAAGCGCTCCGCCGTGTCGAGGCCGGCGATCTCACCGAGGAGCAGGAGGAGGAACTGGGGGCCACTCTCATGGCTCTGCACGACCGCATGACCGACCTCTGCACCCGCTACGGGCTGACCATGCAGGACCTCAACCTCGACCTGGGACCGCTGGGATCTCTCCTGCCACGAGCGGAGTAGGCCCAACCCGCCTCGTAGGTCACGTTCCTGCGGAAACCCAGCAGGCCGTGGCTGCTCCCTTCCCGCTCCGGGCGGCAGCACGTTACTCCACGCGCTCCCGCCTCACCCTCAACGACTAGGGCAGTGTCCTGGCGATCAAGGGCGTAGCCAGACAATGAGCGCGGCTGCGGTGACGGTGCCGACGGCGGCCTGCGGGCCGACGGTCTGCGCCTGCTGGAGGGCACCGACCACGGCCGAGGCACCCCCGTGGTCTCCTACCAGTGCTGTCCGGAAGGACAGCTCGCCGGCGTCGTCAACTCCTCCGGCCTGCCATACGTCTACGAGTACGACGACGCCAACCGGATGACCGCCTGGATCGACCGCAACGGCCAGAGCTACGAGTACGAGTACGACCAGGCCGGCCGCGCGATACGCGGCATCGGCCAGGACGGCGTCCTGTCCGCCGCGTTCCACTACGACACCGACCAGCGCGTCACCGTCGCCACCGACAGCCTCGGCCACCGCACCGAGTACCAGTACGACGAGCAGCACCGCGTCCACCGCACCGTCGACCCGCTCGGCCATGCGACACTCACCGAGTACGACGAGAACAAGCGCGTCGTCGGCCGCACCGACGAGTTCGGCCGAACCACCCGCCTCGTCCTCGACGACCACGGCGACCCTGTCCGGATCACCGAGCCCGGCGGCAGCCTCATCGAACTCGCCCACAACGAGCTGCGCCAGGTGGCGTCCGTGACCCAGGGCGGCACCCTGGTCGCCGCGTTCGAGTACCACCCGCGCGGCAACCTCCTCACCTCCACCGACGCGGCCGGCGCCCGGACCACCCGTCAGTACGACCCGCAGGGCCGGCTGGTGGCGGTGACCGACGCCCTCGGCCGGACCCAGCAGCTCGAGAACAACCCGGCCGGCCTGGTCACCGCGATCACCGACCCGCTCGGCGCGACCACCCGCGCCACCTACGACGCGTTCGGCCGCGTCGCCACCTTCACCGACGCCCTCGGTGCCACCACCAGCCTCGCCCGACGCACCGAAGGCCACATCACCGAGCGCCGCCAGCCCGACGGCACCCACGAGACCTGGGACTACGACCCCGAAGGCAACCTCGTCCGCCACGAGCACGCCGGCGCCATCACCGCCTTCGAGATCGGTCCGTTCGGCAAACTCGCCGCCCGCACCCTCCCCGACGGGGAGGAGCACCGCTTCGAGTACGACACCGAACTGCAGCTCCTGTCCGTCCCCAGGCTCTCCCTCGGCTTCACCCGCACCGCCGGCCACGAAGTGCCCCTCGACGCCGACGGCGAACCCCTGTACTTCCAGGCAGTCCTCGCCGGCCCGACCGACTACTACGACTTCCTCCTCGACAGCGCGTAGAAGCTGCAGACCTCCAAACCGACGCGAGCCCACCCTGCGGTTCCCGCCGGTACGGGGCCCGATCCGCACGCCTCCCGGCCCAGGTCGTCCCAAATGCCCTTCGGCGCGGGCGTCATACGGGTCGGGACGTCGGTCGGATTTGACTTCCTCCCCGCCCTAACGGACGGGGATTCCGGCCGCGCGTGCCGCGCGGGGGCTTCGCCCCGTGCGGCTCGGACCGGCCAGTGCCGAGGTCTCCACGCCCTGACACCGCATGTCCTGCGGCGTTGAGGATGTTCTTCGCGGCGTTCACGTCGGCGTGGTCCTGGTGTCCGCAGGCGGTGCACTCGAAGGCCGCTTGGCTCTCGCGGTTCTTCGGGTCCACGTGCCCGCAGGCGCGGCAGGTCTGCGACGTGTACGCAGGGTTCACCAGAACGATGGCCGTGCCGGTGGTACGCGCCGCGTTGCGGAGCGCGAGTTCGAGCATGTGCCATCCCTTGTCGAGGATGACCCGGTTCAGTCCGGCCTTGGCCTTCACGTTCCGTCCGGGCTGCTCGGTGGTCCCGGCCGCCGAGGCGGTCATGTTGCGGGTGCGGAGGTCTTCCAGCACCACCACGGCGTTGCGGACGACCAGGCCGACGGCCGTCTGTGCGCAGAAGTCGGCGCGGCGGTCGCGGACACGACCGGTGATGGCGTTGATCTTCGCCAGCACTGTCCTGCGGCGGTTGCTGCCGCGCTCGCACCGGGCGAGCCGCTGTTGCAGGCGCCGCAGCCGTTTGGTCTCGCCCTCGGTGACGTAGGGACGGTCGTGAAAGTCGCCCGTGCTGGTGGTCGCGGCGATCTTGACGCCCCGGTCCACACCGACGGCCGTGTTCGGCATCGCGTGCTGCCCGGGGGTGGCCGTGCCGTCCTCCACCAGGAAGGAGACGAACCAGTGACGGCCCTGACGGCTGACCGTGGCCGATCGGATTTCACCACCGAGGGGGCGCGACCAGCGAAACCTGACCCATCCGAGCTTCGGGAGCTTCACACGGCCCCACTTCCGGCCAGTCCGCTCGACCATGATCAGGTTCCCGGCGGGAAAACGGAATGATGGCGACCAACGGGCCTTCGAGCGCCACCGGACCTTGAACGTCCCGTGCTCTCGGCACGCCCGGTCCAGGTCCCGGAGGGTTTGCTGCAACACGTGCGACGGGGCGTCCTTCAGCCACGGGAAATCCCGCTTGGCATCAGCCAGCTCAGCGGCCTGCGGCACGTAGTTCATCCATACCCCGCGCCGCCGGTACTCCCGGCGCTGCTCCAGGGCGGTGTTCCACACCGACCGGCAGATATCGCCGAACGTCTCGCACAACTCGGCCTGAGAATAGTCGAGTTCAAGCCGGTACCGGCGGCCGGACAGCACGTGAAACACCCCCTTCGGTCGCGGTGACCAACCTAGTAGACGTCACCGACAACGCAGCGACCTGCGCCGCTTCGCGGCTCCGGGCCAAGGATCGCCTTACCCGGCCCTGAGGGACCGGGTTTGCGGCGAAGAGCTACCTGATCAGATGCCCGGCGGCTGGAGACGGGTGTAGGTGAGGCTGTTGCTGGTGCCGCCGGCGGTGGTCACCGTGACGGGCACCGGCCCCGCGCTTCCCGGTGGGGCGCCGGCGACGACCTGGGTGGCGGAGACGATGGTGAAGGCGGCCGGTGTGCCGTCGAACGCGACGCCGGTCGTGGTGGTGAGGTCGGTGCCGGTGAGGGTGACGGTGGTGCCGCCCGCCACCGGCCCCTGGTTGGGCACCAGGGCGGTCAGCGTCGGGGCGGCCACGTAGCCGTAGGGCAGGCCGTTGCTGGTCCCGCCGCCCGTCGTCACCGTGACCTGCACCGTCCCGGTGCCGGCCGGGGCGGTCGCGGTGATCTCGGTAGCCGACACCACGGTGAACGCCGTGGCCGGTGTGCCGCCGAACGAGACGGCGCTGGTACCGGCGAGGTTGGTGCCGGTCAGGGTCACCGCGGTGCCGCCGGCCGCCGGTCCCTGGTTAGGGCCGAGCGAGGTCAGGACCGGCGCGCTCAGGTAGAAGTAGGTCAGACCGTTGCTCGTCCCGCCCGGCGTGGTGACCGTGACCGCGGCGGGCCCCGCGGGCTTCGGCGGAGCGGTGGCGGTGATCTGGGTGGCGGACACCACCGTGAACGACGTGGCCGCCGTGCCGCCGAACTTCACCGATGTCGCACCGCTCAGGCCGGTGCCCGTGAGGGTGACGGTCGTGCCGCCCGCCGCGGAGCCCTGGCCCGGTGCCAGCGATGACAGCGTCGGCGCCGCCACGTAGGTGAACGACACACCGTTGCTCGTGCCGCCGGCGGTGGTCGCCGTGACCTGCACCGTCCCGGTGCCGGCCGGGGCGGTCGCGGCGACCTGAGTCGCGGACACCACCGTGAACGCCGCGGACGTGGCGCCGAAGAAGACGCCGGTCGTGGTGGCGAGGTTGGTGCCGGCCAGGGTGACGGTGGTGCCGCCCGCCACCGGCCCCTGGTTGGGCACCAGGGCGGTCAGCGTCGGGGCGGCCACGTAGCCGTAGGGCAGGCCGTTGCTGGTCCCGCCGCCCGTCGTCACCGTGACCTGCACCGTCCCGGTGCCGGCCGGGGCGGTCGCGGTGATCTCGGTAGCCGACACCACGGTGAACGCCGTGGCCGGTGTGCCGCCGAACGAGACGGCGCTCGCGCCGAAGAGGTTGGTGCCGGTCAGGGTCACCGCGGTGCCGCCGGCCGCCGGTCCCTGGTTAGGGCCGAGCGAGGTCAGGACCGGCGCGCCCAGGTAGAAGTAGGTCAGACCGTTGCTCGTCCCGCCCGGCGTGGTGACCGTGACGAGAACGGAGCCGGCGCTGCCCGGCGGCGCGGTGGCGGTGATCTGGGTGGCGGACACCACCGTGAACGACGTGGCCGCCGTGCTGCCGAACTTCACCGATGTCGCACCGCTCAGGCCGGTGCCCGTGAGGGTGACGGTCGTGCCGCCCGCCGCGGAGCCCTGGCCCGGTGCCAGCGATGACAGCGTCGGCGGCGGCACGTAGGTGAACGACACACCGTTGCTCGTGCCGCTCGCGGTCGTCACGGTCACCTGCACGGCGCCGGCGCTGCCCGCCGGGGACACCGCGCTGATCGCCGAGTCCGACAGGACCGCGTACGAGGCCGCGTTCGTGGTGCCGAACTTCACGGCCGTCGCACCCGTGAGGCTGCTGCCGCTGATCGTGACCGTCGTACCGCCGGCGGTGGACCCCTGGTTGGGGGTGAGCGAGGACAACGACGGTGGCGGCGGCGCCACGTAGGTGAACGGCAGGCCGTTGCTCGTCCCGCTCGCGGTCGTCACGGTCACCTGCACGGCGCCGGCGCTGCCCGCCGGGGACACCGCGCTGATCGCGGTGCTCGACAGGACCGTGTACGAGGCCGCATTCGTGGTGCCGAACTTCACGGCCGTCGCACCCGTGAGGCTGCTGCCGCTGATCGTGACCGTCGTACCGCCGTTGCTGGACCCCTGGTTGGGGGTGAGCGAGGACAACGACGGTGGCGGCGGCGCCACGTAGGTGAACGGCAGGCCGTTGCTCGTCCCGCTCGCGGTCGTCACGGTCACCTGCACGGTGCCGGCGCTGCCCGCCGGGGACACCGCGCTGATCGCCGAGTCCGACAGGACCGTGTACGAGGCCGCATTCGTGGTGCCGAACTTCACGGCCGTCGCACCCGTGAGGCTGCTGCCGCTGATCGTGACCGTCGTGCCGCCGGCGGTGGAACCCGAGGTGGGAGTCATGGTCGTCAACGTCGGCGCGGACAGGGTCGCCGCCGGCGGGGCGTCGGAACGTGGATTCTGAGAACTCGTCATACAAGGCTCTTATCGGTGGAAGTGGTGTGCGCAGCGCCCGGGGCGAGGAGATGGCTGGCTCCCGGGTCGCTCCCCCGGTCGGGATGACCGGGGGCGAGGTCGTGTCGTCGGGCCGGGGAGGGCGGGCGGTGGTGTCGCGGGTGGCCGTCGTCCGCAGTGGACCGGCCGGGGGTGGCGGCGGCCGCTGCGGGAGGTCTCCGGTTCGGGCCGATCGGACGGTGGCGGAGATAGGGGCGCGTGGGAGTTTCACACCGGGCCGGTCGGCAGGCCCGGCCCCTTTCACGGGGTGCCCGTGGCGCCCCGCGGGCCCCCTTGGCGCCCGCCGGTTCGGGCCGGTGATGGGCCGACCACCGCTCCCCCGGCCCAGAGGGGGCCCGCCCGTTTGGGTACGTACACTAATCCATACGGCTGACGCCCGTCGCAAGAGTCCTGACGGTACGTCACCCCAATGGCAGAGCGCGCCGTGTCGGCGGCCACGCCCCCGCGCCCGACTGCCGGCGCCGCCCGGTATCGGACGACCGCCGCCCGCCACGTGGCGGGCGGGCGGGCGGCGCGTGGGTGGCGGTCGACGGTCGGCGGTGGGCGGCGGTGGGGGCGGGGGCGGATCACGGGCCCGGGGCACCGCCTCGCCGGCCGCTGCGCGGGGGCAGTCGTCGATGCGGCCGGGCGGAGATGTGCAGGTCACCGGGCGCCGTGCCGGGCAGGTCGCCGTGGGGGGGTGCGTCCACAGATGCCGGCGCGCTCGGCCATTCGGGTGACGTGCCGTCAGGGATATTGCCAGCGGCATCCGGCAAATGGATTACTGTCCGTATCCAAACCGGTGGGCGCCCATCCCTTTCCGGGGGAGCGGCAGCCGGCCTACCGTCAGCCCCTCAGGCCTGCCGCCGCAATGGGCACCCCCGTAGAGGGCTGGGTTCACCAGTCGGTGCGGCGCATCACATGTGATCAGGGCCCAGATCGTCATCCCGCCCCGCTTTCCTCGGACTCCCGGCGGGCGGCCGGGCATCGGTCCGGCGTGCACCTTCACCCGAAACACCTTCACCACCGTCGGATCGGCCTGAGCCGGAGTATCGGCAGCCTCGACGGCGCGGGTTCCCACGGACGCCGTCCGGGCTCCGGACTTCGATGTGGCCACATCGACCGTCCGGGCCGTCCCGTGCGACCACCGGGCCAAGACTCCGGTCTCGTCAATGAACACCCTTGGCAGGCAAGCCCGTTCACCGATCGTCGGCCGGCGTGTCGGTGCCTTCGGGCCGCCGCACTGCCGAGGACGGTTCCACTCCCACTCGTTGCCACATCGTCCAGGAGGGACACCAATGCCTATCAGTCCGAACCAGGGGTCCACCGCCGGCGGAACCACGGTCACCATCACCGGTACCGGCCTGTCCGGCGCCACCGCCGTGCACTTCGGCAGCAAGCTGGCGACCATCACCGCCAACACGCCGACCTCGGTCACCTGCACCTCGCCGTCCGGGGTCGGCACGGTCAACGTCACCGTGACCACCGGCGGCGGGACCAGCAACCCGCTGTCGTTCTACTACGTCGGGGCGCCGTTCAAGGCCTCGTTGAGCGCGTCGTCCGGGGCCACCGCCGGCGGTGAGACGGTCACCATCACCGGCACGGGCCTGTCCACGGCGACCTCCGTCAACTTCGGCGCCAACGCCGCCTCGCCGACCGTGGTCTCCGACGGCCAGATCAACGCCGTCGTGCCGGCCGGGGCCTCGGCCGGATCGGTCTCGGTGAGCGTCACCACCGCGGGCGGCACCAACAACGGGCTGTCCTACACCTACGTGGACCCGCCCACGGTCACCACGCTGACGCCGACCTCCGGCCCGACCTCCGGCGGCACCGCGGTCACCGTCACCGGAACGAACCTGACCACCACCCAGTCGGTCACCGTCGACGGCACCCTGGCACCGTTCGCGGTGATCAGCGCCACCGAGCTGACCTTCGTCACTCCGCCCGGCACCGCCGGCGCGGTGGACGTCGTGGTCACCACCACCGGTGGTTCCGCCACCGATGTCGGCGCCTTCACCTACGTGGCCGGTCCCGGCATCTAACGGCCACCCGCCCGGCGGACGCGCCGGGCAGGCCATCAGGAGCCCGGGCGGAGAACGTCTCCGCCCGGGCTCACACGTGTGCGCCCCGGGGCGATGGGCCGTGGCGTCCGTATCGTCGACGAACGCCGCCGGGACCGCCGGCCGGAGGGCGGCGCCCGCCGTGTCATCCCGGGCGGTGCCTGTCCCGGCGCCGCCACGAGCGGCTCCTCGCCGGTCCTCCACCGCGGCAACATGGTGGTCTCGGCGACCGCAGCATGGTCGACGTGGCAGCAGCCGCCGGGGTGTCCGCTGAAACGCTCCGCAGGGTCGAGACCGGCCGGGGCCCCGACCCCGGCCTTCTTCACCGTGGCGGCCCTGGCCCACGCACTGGACCTGTCCCTGGACGACCTCGCCGCCGCCTGCGCGGAAGACGCCGGAGGCGACGATCAGGCCGTGTCTGCGTGACCGTCAGGCACACGCCACCCGACCGAGAAACGGCTGTTCCTGCCGCGGCACGATTCGGCCCCTTACGCCGGAACCCCCGAAGGGCTTCGAGAGCCGACCACCAACTGCTCGGCCGCGGAGCAGGGGCGGCCGATGCGGGTGGCGGTCCCGCGGCCGGTGAGCCGAGGAGCGGGTGCATCGCCGGCCGGGCTCGCCGACGGGGCTCGTCGGCGGGGGTTACGACCGCTGAACGGGCGTCACCGCACACGGAAACACGCATACGAATAGTCATGCTTTGGTACATTTTGAGCCATGCTGTGGATGGTGGACGTGACGGCGGGACCGGCCGCCGGGCTCTCACGCATCGCCGGGACGGGCACCGACCGGCGTGTGAGGGGCGGTCAGGGAGCGGCCGATGCACCGGTACACCGTCCACACCGTCCTGACGGCTCCCGGGTCCTCGGTCCCGGCCGTCCGGCCGCGGGCGGGCCCAACCGCCGTCGTGCGCGGCACCGCTTGTCACGCGCGGTCTGTGCCGTGCTGTTCGCGTTCGTGTCCGCGCTGGCTTGGGTCGTGGCCGGTCCGTCCCACCTCGCCCGGGCCGCGGGCGAGTGTACGGCGAGCCTGTGCGTCCTGAGCGCGAGCGCCGCGAACGCCCTGTACGTCCACCCCGGCAGCATCCAGGTCACCGGCAACATCCTGGTCAACTCGACGAACAGCCAGGCCGCGCTGGTCAGCGGCTCCACCACCGTCACCGCGAACGGCGGCACCATCGGCGGCCCGGCCGCCCCGTCCGGCTTCGCCACCTCCGGCGGCGGCTCGTACAACCCCACCCCGACCAACCAACCCGCCGCCACCGACCCCTACGCCGCCCTGGCGCAGTGCCCCGCCGCGTCGGCCTGCCCCACGACACCGGCCGCACCGTACCCCAGCATCAACCACATCTCCGGGAACCAGACGATCAACCCCGGCGTGTACACCAGCATCGCGAACCTGGCCGGCACGCTCACCCTCAACCCCGGCACCTACGTCGTCACGACCGGCATCACGATCTCCGGCGGGAAACTGACCGGCACCGGCGTGACGATCTACCTCGCCTGCCCGACCTACCCGACCGCCTGCGCGGCGTCCACCACCGGCGCGTTCTTCACCGGCCAGAGCGGAGGCAAGACCGCCCTCAGCGCGCCGACCACCGGGGCCTTCGCCGGATTCTCGATCATCGCAGACCGCAACAACCTCGCCGCGGTCACCGTCTCCGGCAACGGCTCGTGGATCACCGGCGGCGGCATCCTCTACACCGCCTCGGGAAAGCTCACCGCCGCCACCGGCGGCAAGGCCAGCTTCACCCGGGCGGTCGTGAGCACCGTCGAGACCAACGGCAGCAATGCCTCCCAGCTCAGCGTCATTCCGACCACCGGCACCCTGTCGATCACCGTGCCCACCACCGCAGGCCTCGGCAGCGCGGCACCCGGCAACACCGTCAGCTCGGCCCTCGGCCAGGTCGCCGTCTCGGACCAGCGGGGGCTGGCCACCAGCACCTGGACCACGACGGTGACCGCGACGAACTTCACCACCGGCGGCGCCACGTCGGCCGAGACGGTCACCACCGCCAACGTCGCCTACTGGTCCGGACCCGCGACCCTCACGAACGGCACCGTGACGGCCACACCGGGCCAGAACGACGCCTCGAACAAACAGGCACTCAGCAGCGCGAGAACCGCCTTCGCCTCCACCGGCAACGGCAACAACTCCACCAGCTGGAGCCCCACGGTGGTGATCACGCTCCCCGCCGCCGCGGTGGTCGGCACCTACACCGGCACCGTGACCCACTCCGTCGCCTGACACCACCCCACCGGATCCGCCGTTGAACAGCCCGGCGGCTGCCATGCTGACCCGCTGCGAAGAGATCATGCGGAAGGTCTGCACGGACTTCGAAGCCGAGTTGAAGGAGTTCAACGGTGAGCGTGATCACGTCCACCTGCCAGTGGAGTACCCGCCGAAGGTTGCCGTGTCGGGCCTGGTGAACAGCCTCAAGGGTGTCTCGGCGCGGCTGCTGCGCCGGGAGTACACGGGCGCGATGAACGTCGCCATCATGCACGGCCATCTGTGGTCGCCGTCCTACTTCGCCGCGTCCTGCGGCGGCGCACCGCTCGCCCTCATCCGCGAGTACATCGAGAACCAGCAGCGCCCGTCGTAGGACGCCCCGCGCTGCGGACCGAACCGGCTAACCCCGACCCAAAGGACGGGGCTTGCGCCGGACATCCGGGTCACCACCCGGGACGGGCCGGTGCCGTTCCTCTCCCGCGCCCGTCGGCGTCAGCTCGCCCGTCTGCGGCGAACCAGTCCGTAGCCACAGGCGGCCAGGGCGACGACGACCGCCATGCCCACGGTGAGGCCCGGAATCATCGAAGCGCCGTCCGCCGTGCGGGGCTTGACCGGTGCGCCGTTGCGGGAGCCGGTGGGGAAGGTGAGGGTGGCCGTGACGGTCCGTTCGACGAGCCCGCTGGCCAGGGTGAGGCGCACGTGCCAGGGGCCGTTGGGAAGCTGCCTGTCCAGGGGCACGTCGACCGGCTCGGTCTCGCCGACGCCGAGTGTGGTGCCCAGGTTCGCCTTGAAGGGGCCGGCGCTCAGCGACCCCGGCCCGTCGGTCATCGACAACGACCCGGTCAGGTCGAGCGCACGCTTGCCGGTGTTGTGGACCTTGGCCACCACCATCGGGGTGCCGTCCGCCGCGCGCGCGGGAGTGAGCTCCTCGATCTGGAAGTCGGACGGCGGCTCGCCCCCGGGACCGACGTCGAGATAGATCCTGACCCCCACACGGTTGACCAGGCGGACATTCCCCGCCGGGCCCGCGCGCCCCGCGACCTGCGCCCACAGGACCGCGTACCGCTCCCCCTCCGACGCCTTCGGCGGCACCCGGATACCGACCCTGACCACCGCCGTACCGTGCGCCGGAACCTCGCGCACGACAGCGGACGCCGGCGCGGACGGCTGGGCGGACGGCGGTGTGGACGGCGGTGTGGACGGCTGGGCGGACGCGTCATTCCCGGGCTCGCCGCAGCTCGTCGCCTCGCTCGACAGGTCCGAGTCCGCGGTGCAGTCGTCCACCGAGACCCAAGTCGTGAGCTCGTTCGGGGTCCGATCGGCCCCGACGGTGAAGGTGCCGCCGTTGACGACCGCGGAACCGGCGTAGAGGTCGACGCGCTGGTCGACGTCGGAGTCGTTCGTCACCTGCAGCCGGCGGTGGATGACGCTGCCGGGCGCGAGGTGGTCGACGATGTACATGTGAGCGCGCGGGTCGGCTTCCCGATCCCGCGGCGCATCCAGCAGCTTGACGCCGATACTGTTCTCGGCGGTGGAGGGCGGCGCCTGGACGTCCGAAGGCGGCGTCTGGTCCGGGCCGTCGGCCACGGCGGTGTTCGCGCCACAGACCCACGCGAGCACCGCCGCGACCGCGCACAACAGGCGCGCCGAACTATGCGACCGAATGTGTCACCGTCCCGGTGTAGACGCCGTTCACTGCGGCGGCGGGGATCGCGATAGCGAGCGTGGGGTTCCACGTCGCGGAGTTGTTGCCGGTGCCCCCGGCCAGGCCGTAGGCGGTACGGCTGGAGTCCAGCGTCTGAGCCTGGCCCGCCGTCGGCTGGCCTGGCGTGAAGGTACCCGTACCGGTGGTGGCGGTCGCGGTTCCCGACCAGTAGGAGACCGCGCTGGCCGGAACCGTCTCCGCGCTCGTGCCGCCACCCGTCGTGAAGCTGCTGGAGATGACCGACGCGGTCCAACTGGCCGACAGCAGGGCCCGCGCGTCGGTGACCGTGACACCACCCAGCTGCCCGCTCACGGACGTCCCGGGCAGCCCACTGCCCAGGCCCACCGGACCGGCAGGAACGGATATCGACAACGAACCACCCGAGACCGAGAACGTGACCGTCGTGTCCCCGGGCGCGGCGCTGGCCACACCGGCGGCGGCGACGACTATCGCAAGCCCGGCGGCCACGGAATATCGGATATGCATGGACTCTCCTTCGTCGTCCAGGACCGGAACCGCATGAAGACAGGCTCCGCTCCCATGATGACTCGTATGATTATCCGCACACGCACCGTAATCAAACGCCGTTCCCCCATCCGGCCGAATACGAGCACGGTCGACGGACCCACAAGGCCGGACACGGGAGGCGAACGCATCGCCGACAGCAAGAAGGACTTCCGAAATACCGTCACCCGAGAAGACGACGCTCCGGGTGACGAAGAGCAGGATTCGGAGATAATCGCTCCCATCACCGTTTCTAACGCCGACTCAGAGGGGATTGTACGTGTGCGGTAAGATCGCGAAAGCGATATCGGCCCGGGCCGCGTGTCGCCCCCGTCGAGCCGCTGCACCGCCTCCCCCGCCCTCGAGCCCGACGCCGGTGATCGCGTGTCATGCCGACGCTCCGGCTCCCGCCGTGTTCCTCGAAAAGGGTGTCCTATGTCCCACCACCCCGGCCGCCTCCGGCGGCTCCGCCGTGCGCTCACCGTCCTGGCCATGACGGCCGCGATCGGCGCCCCCGGCACCGTCGCCTTCGGCGACTCCCCGAACCAGCCCCACCCCCTGCGCCCGTGGGTCAAGTCCTGCGTCCGACACCACGGACCCGTAGGACTCGTCCACTGCCTCGGCAGACACCCCCGGCAGGAGACGACGCCCCGAGCCGGCGCGTCGCTGCCCCGCCTGACCTCGAGCATCGACGAACTGGAGACACCCACCGCCAACGCGGCCCCGGTCGGCATCACCACCGGAAGCGACGACAACCTCTGGTTCACCGAGAACGCCGCCAACAAGATCGGCCGCGTCACCACCGGCGGCACGTTCACCGAATACTCGATCACCACCAGCGACTCCGGGCCGGCCCAGATCACCGCCGGACCCGACGGCGCCCTGTGGTTCACCGAGTCGAACGCCAACAAGATCGGCCGGATCACCACCGGCGGCACCATCACCGAATACAGCGTCCCGACCTCCGGCGCCTACCCCTGGGGCATCACCGCCGGACCCGACGGCGCCCTGTGGTTCACCGAACCCGGCGCCGACAACATCGGCCGGATCACCACCGGCGGCACCATCACCGAATACGCGCTCCCCACCTCCGGCGCCTACCCGCTCGGTATCACCACCGGACCCGACGACAACCTCTGGTTCACCGAGGTCCTCTCCGGAAGCATCGGCCAGATCACCACCGGCGGCACGGTCACCGAACACGCCGTCCCCACCGTGGACTCACTGCCCATCGGCATCACCGCAGGACCCGACGACAACCTCTGGTTCACCGACGCCGGAGCAGCCCAGATCGGACAGGTCACCACGAGCGGCGACTTCACCGGCTACGACCTCACCGACGCCGTCTTCCCCTTCCCCTGGGGCATCACCGCCGGACCCGACGGCGCCCTCTGGTTCACCGAAACCGACGGCAACGACATCGGCCGGATCACCACCGGCGGCACCATCACCGAATTCGCGATCCCCACCAGCAGCTCGAGCCCCCTCGAAATCACCACCGGACCCGACGACAACCTCTGGTTCACCGAAAACTCCACCAGCCAGATCGGACAAGTAACCCCCTAACTGCAACCGCATCTGAGTGGGCATGTAAGCGTTCTTGTGTAAGTCCCCTGCGGTCATTGGATGCTGAGCCGGTCCTCGAAGAACAGCGAGAACTGGTTCAGCGCCGGCTGGGACCTCACCCCGGAGCAGGAAACACATGTCCTCAAGGTGCTCTTCGAGCTGTTCGACACGTTCCTCGCCGAACGGGAAGGCGCCGCTTCGGAATCGTGAGGCGCCTTCCACCACCTGGGGAGCGCTGGCGAGGTTGCGCGCACCCTCGGCCCTGGCGGCTCCCGGCCCGGAGCCGCCAGTCGCATACCTGGACGCCACCCGCAGTGAAGGTCGGGGGTTTCGGGTCAGCCGAGCCAGACGAGGTCGATGACGTAGAGCCGCCCCGCCACGCTGTTGACGAGGTAGATGAGGCTGAGCTGGCCGATGGAGGCGCAGCGTACGTCGTCGCCTTCGGGGTCGGTGGCGTCCCACTGGGGCCATCCCCAGGGGGTGCGGGCGGCGATGTCGAGGAGGTCGCGGACCAGTTGCTGGGCGTGCGCGGGGAGTTCGGCGAACGTCTTGACGGCCTTGGGTGACAGGCGGGCGGGCCAGATGTGGTCGCTCACGGACGGGTCCCGAAGAGCTGGTCCAGGTCGACGCCGTCCTCGTCATTCCTGCCTGCGGCGGTGAAGGCGTCGACGGCGGGGGCGCTGTCGAGGCGGACCTGCCAGGTGCGGACCACGTTGTGAAGCGGGGTCAGGTCGTAGGTCTGCCGGGAGTCGTCCACGGCCTTGGCCCAGTCCCGCTCGAAGGCCAGCAGCCATCGGGCGCGGCGGTCGGCGTCCTCCTGGGCGCGGATGCGGGTGAGCAGCCGGGCGGCGGCCCGCGGGGCGGGGGCGGGCGGCGGGGCGGGAAGGTGTTCCGGCTGGGCGCTCATGCGAATTCTCCTCCACTTCGTCCCCGGTCACGGTACGGCAATCGGCACCCGGCGGCGTGCCGCACGGCACGGTTTGGAGCGGGGCGGGCCCTCGCCACGGCGTGTGTCGGGACACCGGGCGCTGTGGCTGCTTCTTCCCGCCGGGCGGGCGAGCCGGGCGGGGAGAGGAGAGGCTTTCGCGTGATCGCCTGGATGGCCGGGCATTCGCCGCGGGCCTCAGGTGCGGCGGCGCGCGCGGCCGGGGGCCGACCGCCGCTGGCCGCCCCCGGGTGAAGGCCGGAACCGGATCCCGCGATTCGTCCCCGGATGCCGGTTCAGGGAGAGGTCTGTGTTGCCGTGGCGAGGTCGGTGAACGCCTGGCGGGTCGTGGGGGCGAGTCGGTCGAGGCTGGGGTTCTCCTCGAGTTCGAGGACGGAGTCCCAGGGGACGGGGACGGTGGCGGGGTGAGGCAGGGGCGGGTTGTGGCCGGCGTCGGGGGTGGTGCCGATGACGGCGATGACGGCGCGCTGGGCGAGGGCGGTGCGGCCGTTGTGTGCGAGCCAGTTCAGGGTGGCGGCGACGTGATGCGCGGCGTCGGCGACGGGCGTGACCAGGATCAGACGGCCGATTTCGGGGAGCAGGTCACGGATGGTGTCGGGGCTGCTGCTGGGGCCGGCGTGAAGGATCACGACGTCGTGGTGGTGGTCGAGTTGGCCGAGCAGGTGGCGCTGGGCGGTGCGGTAGTGCTCGCGGTCGCCCTGCCACCAGGACGTGGCCGTGGTCGGCGGGGTGTCGGAGTGGTGGAGGTGGCGGGTGGTGTTTTGCACGAGCCGGACGACGTCGAGCGTGGTGACGCGATGGGTGCCGTGCGTGGCCAGGGTTTGGGCGAGGGTTCGAGCGGTGGTGGTGGCGCCTGCCTGCGGGGTGCAGCTCAGGACGAGGATGCGCTGCGGGCGGGGATCGGGGGTCGGTTGTACGGCGGGTGCGGGCTGCTGCGCGGGCCGGAGTGCGGCGAATACGGCGAATGCGTGGCGCCGCGCCAGGCGTGCCCGGGTGGCGCGGGCGATGCCGATGACGACGCGGACGGCGAATGCGCTCAGCCCGGCGAACGGCAGTGCGAGGACGACGATGGAGACGCAGGCCACCAGGAAGCGCGAGAACGATGCGGTGTCGAGGGCGGCGGTCAGTGCGGTGAACTGGGCCTGTTCGCCGCGCTTGAGGGAGCCGATGATGGCCGGCATCCGGGTGACCATGAGGATCAGGCAGGTCAACAGCGCGGGCACGATGAGGAGCACCCATGCCGTGACGGCGGCTCGCGCCGAGGGCCGCAGTGCGGCTGCTCGTGAGGTGCGGCGTCGGTGGCGTCGACCGGGGAGGAGGTGGGCCAGGATCGGGCGGATCATCGCGGCCAGGTTGGGCACCCCGACCAGGTCGCCGAGGATGAGGTAGCCGTCCAGCCTCACCAGGGGCATGAGTTGCTGGAGGATCTCGGTGTGGGAGAGGACGACCACGAGAGCCAGTGGTGCGAAACCGGTCATCCGGTAGCCCACGGCCGCGGCCAGGGCGAAGATGGCGTTGAAGTAGACGCCGCCCAGGTCGGTGCGCAACCGCCCGGCCCGGCCGAGTCGGTAGGCGTCGTTGACGTTGGTGTAGAAGGCGGGCATGAACAGGTAGAGGCCGGCACCGATGGCACCGGGTCGGGCTCCGCCGTAGCGGCAGCCGGCTGCGTGCCCGCATTCGTGGAACCCCAGCGAGAGCACCATCAGCGCGAAGACCAGCAGCATCAGCAGGGGCTGGTTGATCACCTGCTGCAGCGCCGGGTGGATGCCCCAGCGGGCGAACAGCCACCAGTCCATCACGACCAGCGAGACGAGGACGGTCACGATGAGGGGGGGAATGAACAGCGGGGCGAACATCCCCGCGATCACCTGGACCAGCCACGGCGGTGCCACGGTGCTGCGCATGCTCAGGGCCAGCAACTCCTCGGGGCCCTGCGCGGATTCGGGCGGAGTGGTCGGCCCGTGGGCGGAGGCCACGATGCCCATCGGCCGTAGCTTGGTCTCGATGACGTAGGCCAGGGCTTCGGGGGTCAGTCGCTTGCCCAGCTCGGCGCTGATCTTCTCGGCAGCCCGCTGCGGGTCGCAGGGCGTGGCGATGTGGGTGGCGGTGACGTACAGCAGACGGGTCAGCAGGATGGCCTTCCCGTCGGCGCGCTCCACGAGGTAGCGCTCGTCCCGGTATCCCGAGTCCTGGTAGGGACCGAGCAGGCTCACGCCGTCAGCCAGGCGAGGCAGGTCCGCCGGTTCGGGCGTCGTGTCCGGTGCTGTATCCACGAGTTGTTCGGTGGTCACGGTCCTGGCTCTCTCCGACGGCGAGGCCGGGGCGGGAACCCCGGCCTCACCACGATGTGCTTCTCTGGTCCGGTCAGCCGATGAGAACGGCGCCGGTCTGGCTCAGGTTGCCGCCGGCCACACCGACCTGGGTCAGCACACCGACCTTGACGTTGACGTTCGGGCCGAAGATGGTCGAGCCGTCGAAGATCCCCAGCGCTTCGCGGGTCGGCAGGATTTCGGCGTCCTGCATGTCGAGCTCGTCGGGGGTGAAGTCCACGGAGGTGACGGAGGTGTACATTTTGATCACTTGCCTTTCGATGTTCTTTGTCGACGGCCCCTGCCGTCTTGGTAGTTCCAGAGTGCCTCACCCGAACATGTGCGGAAAGACGCGTAAGTTCGTCTCTTGACGGATCGAAACTTGTGCCTTAGTGGATTCCGGTGATGCACACGAAACGCCCCGGCCGGTGAATCGGCCGGGGCGTTTCGCGTGTGCGAGGGTGGCGTGTCATCGGTAGCGCACGTGCAGCGCGCCGGAGGACGGGTACGTGGCCTTCACCGTGGTCGTCGCGCCCGGTTGGACGACCTTGTCGGGGTGCACGCCGTCCATCGTGACGGTCACCGCCGACTGGCCCGAGTTGTGGATCTCGACGGTGACATTCGTGCCCGGCGGACCGCCCAGCACGGTCTCTCCGCTGACCTGACCACCCTGCCCCGTCCCGAACAGATCGGCGCCTACGTCCAGTTGGACTTTCTGGTCCTGCCCTGCGGCGCCGGCGGACCACTGCGAGCCGTCGATCCGGATCGAGCCCGCTCCGGCGTCCACGTCCAGCGATGGCAGATCCGGTACGGACGGGATCGGTAGGGAGGGGAGCGGTATGGACGGGGTCGGTATGGACGGGATCGGTATGGACGGGAGGGGTACGGACAGGCCGACGGGTGTCGGCGGCCGCGGCGATGCGCTGGAGGCGGAGGTGGCCGCGGTGGTGCCGGCCTGGGAGGTGCAGCCGGCGGCGAGAGCCGCTGCTGCCGCTGCCAGTACGGCGGGAAGCACCAACCAGCGCGCAGGACGCCGCCTGGGTGTCGATGTCGTCATGGGGACAGATCCTTTCCTTCGGGGTTTCGCTGCCTCGGATCGGCAGGAGAGCTTCACGAGGTACGGTCAGGCCGCACACAGGAGGTCGGCTCGGACTTCGCGGCCGTCCGTGTTCTGGTGGACCTCGGTCGACTGCGCGAGGAACTCGACGATGCCGGTGCCGCGGCCGTGCTCGTCCGGCGCAATGTCATTCTCGGGGTGTTCCACGGCAGTTCCGCTGTCGGTGACCACGATGTGGAGAGTGTCGTGGTCGAGGGCCAGGAGCAGCGTCATGTCCTCGTGGCCGTACCGGGCGGCGTTGGCGGCGAGTTCGTCGACGATGAGAACGGCGGAGTCCCGGTCCTCCTCGGGGACACCCCAGTGCTCCAGCTGGCCGGCGGTGAAGTGGCGGGCGATGGAAACGTTCGTCTCCTGCGCGGGCAGGGCCAGCACGGCCAGGCGGCGGGGGCGCGAGAGCATGGCGGCGGCGTTCAGGCCGGACTCGGTGAACGGTGGGCCGGCGGTCGGCGAGTCGGTGAGAAACATGATCGTCTGCTCTCGGGAGGCGCGCGCAGGGAGGCGGCGGGGAAGATGCGGGTGAGGGTGGAGCACGACCGGCTGCCGGAGAACGGAGCGGCCTGGGCCGGGAGGTCACAGCCCGAGGCTGATCGCGAGCCGGGTGAGTTCGGCCTTGTTGCCGGCTCCGGACTTGGACCGGATGCGACGCAGGTAGGTGTCCACCGTGTAGCTGGTGACTCCCATGCGGCGGGCCGTCTGGAGGTAGGTGCGGCCCTCGGAGATGTGCTGCAGGACTTCTCGTTCGCGCGGCGCGAGCATGGGCTGCTGCTGGGCGGTGACTGCTTCCCTGTCGGGCAGTGCGATCATCGCGGGCGCCACGGGAGCTTCCGTTGAGTGGAGCATCTCACTCATCTCGGCTCACTCCTTGCGGGGTGGGTGGGGAGGGGGAGGGATCCCGTGATTACCAGCGCTTGTCCTCTCTCACGCGCGGTTGCTCCGTACGGTTCGATCGATCTGCACCTTTTGCCTTACTTATTTCCTACACCGCTCCCCGGCACCGCTCCGGCACTGCTCCGGCACCGCTTTCGGTACTGCCGACGGGCAGGAGCCGACCCCGTGACTACGGGTCACCTGGGGTGAACTGCACCGGTGAGGCCGCGCTGTCAAGAGACGAGATCCCGCGGCTGTGCCCGCCCGCGCACGGCGGCGACGCTGGTGGATATCAGTCCAGTAGCCCCGAGGGAGCCGCTGCCATGGCAGCACGACATGCCCGGCACTCGCCGGCGGGCAGCACGGAAACCGGCGTCGCACACCGGAAGGCGGCCGCTCCCGCACGGAAGCGCGGGCCCCGGATGAAGGCTGCGGCCGCCACGGCTGTCCTGCTCGCGGTGGGCGGCGTGTGGTGCACCCAGGCCCGCGTCACGAGCGTGATGCGGGTCTCCGGAGTGCTGCTCGCGGCCGAAGCGCCGACGGCCGCCGTGAGTCCCGGAAACGGCCGGCTCGCCGAGGTCTCGGTTGCCCCGGGTCAGCAGGTCCATCCGGGGACGACGCTGGCCTCGATCACCCTCGCGGACGGCACGAAGGCGCCGGTGACCAGTACCGAGGACGGCGTCGTGGCGGCGGTCGTCACCCGTCCGGGGGCGGCCGTGAAGTCCGGTGCGCAGATCGTCACCATCGACCGGGACCGCCCGACGCGGGCGCTGCTGCTCGGCGACGTCGGCCACGCCATCGGCCTGCACCAGGGGCAGCGGGTGCACGTCGCGCTGGCCGAGGCCCGCGCCGAGGGCGTCGTGACCGCGGCGCCCAAGGACCCCGTCGGCCCCGGCGACCTTCCCGGCCTGGGCGCCGGCGACGTGCCCGCGCCGTGGACGGGCCAGGCGGTGCGCGTCGTCGAGGTGACGCTCGACCCCGGTACGGCGCATCCGGGCGCGCGGCCGATGCCGATCACCGCGGTCGCGGTCAGGACCGAGCACCCCATCGACGTCCTGCTCCCGCACAGCGCTGGCTAGACCCGGCCGATGGACCGCTCGCACGGGCCCGTGGCCGCCGCGTCGCACGCCAGGGCCTGCCCGGCGGATCCTGTCGGATCGACCGCGGCGTCACAGGACGCGCATCGCGAGGCGGAGGACGGGGGCATCCGCCGACCGGAGGACAAAGGAGAGCCCGTGCGGCGGGAACACGCCATCAGCGACCGGCGACAACGCGGCGAGGCGCGCCCTGACGCCGCGGACCCGGCAAGGCCCGCCGGACAGGCCCATCCGCCCGAGCGCCGATACACCCGGGCGGATGGGTCAGGACGGGTCCGGCATCCCCTTGTGCCTCACCTGTGCCCCACCTCTGTCTCAGCCCGGGATGGTGAGCAGATTCTGCCCGTTGCCGGCCACGATGTTGAGGTGCCCGATGGCGCTCGGGGGGACGGAGACGGCCCCGGGGACCGTGACGGTGTCGGCGGGGTTCTGTCCGGCCAGCCAGGTGGCGCCGATGACTTTGGTCCCCTCCCCGCTGACCACTTGCAGTGTGCAGGTGGTCCCGATGGGCAGACCCTTGGCCGAGATCTTCAGCGCGCTGCCCCAGGCGGCGGGCAGGACGGCCACCGAGGCGGAGACGCCGGTGGTGGGGTCACTCGCGGAGAGGTTGAGGACAGGGGCCTGCGAGGTCGCCGTGGTGCGGGTCCCCTGGCTCTCGGCGGAACCGCCGGTCCCCCACCAGGTGCCGCCGATCGCCGCCCCGACGAGCAGCAGGCCTGCGGCGGCGGCGGCCGCCTGCAGCCGCCGCGTGGTGCGGCGCTTGGTGCGGCGCCTGGTGGCGGCCTCCTTGAGCATCCCGTCGAGCAGGCTCTCCTCGGGGGGCTGCGACACGCTGGGAAGAGGATCCACCTCCGGCCGGCGGTGCGTCGTGCCGCTCTGCCTGGCCCGTTCGACGAGCTGCTCGGCGAGGTCCTCACGAGGCGCCGGCGGGGCCTCGCCCGCGACCTCGGCCTCGCTGACCGACGCGAGCAGGGCGGGCAGTCCTGCCAGTTTGGCGTGTTCCGCCCGGCATTCGGCGCACTCCGCGAGGTGGGCGGTGACCTGTTCGTCCTCCTCCGGGGAGAGCGCCCCGAGGATGTACGCGCCCAGCGACAGCCGGATGGTCTCCGACGTCCGAGTGGTCTCACGGTCGTTGGTCATGGTCTGCGTCTGCACCTCCTCGGTGCACCGTCACAGGTCGAGACCCCGCTCCTGGAGCGCCAGCCGCAGTGCCTGCAGTGCGTAGTACGTCCGCGACTTCACGGTGCCCACCGGGATTCCGAGCACCTGCGCGGCTTCGGCCATCGTGCGGCCCCGGTAGTACGTCTCCAGCAGCACGGCCCGATGGTCCGGGGTGAGCGTGCGCAGGGCGTCGGCCACCGCCCAGCTCTGCAGCGCCTGCTCGAACTGGTCCTCGCCGGGCGTCTGGTCGGCGATCCGCTCCAGCGGTTCCGGGCTGACCTCGGTCGGCCTGGCCTGCTTGGCCCGGTGGGCGTCGATGACCAGGTGCCGGGCCACGGTGTACAGCCATGCCCGGGCCGGACCGCGCTCCGGGTCGAACGCGGCGGGGTTCTGCCACGCACGGAGCAGCGTCTCCTGCACGATGTCCTCGGCCCACTGCCAGTCTCCCGATGTCAAGCGCAGGACGTAGTGGAACAGGGGGCCGGCGTGCTCGGCGTAGAGCGTGCGGAGCAGCTCCTCGTCTGCCCTCGAAACGGTCCCTTCACCAGATACACGGCGCTCGGAGCGATCCGGTTCAGTCGGCTGACCGCGTTTCAGGAAAGACCACGGCATAGGGCGATCGTCCCGCAATTGATTTGATTTGTCTCGCTACATACAGTACGCGTAGCGTGACGCGCCGTAGACCAAGGGATCGGTCATGAAGAAGGTGTTCTACCCCCTCGCCGCCCTGGCGGCCATCGCCGTGACGGCCGGGCCCGGGAGTGTCGTGGCCGAGTCCGCGGCCCCCACGGCCTTCCAGGCCACCCTCAATCCCGTGCCCACCAATCACGTCAACGGCTCGGGCACGGCGTCGCTGCAGATCAACGGCGCCCAGACCCAGGTCACCATCCACACCATGGGTCTGCTGAACGCCCCGCACGCGATGCACGTGCACATCGACGGGCAGGGCAAGTGCCCCGACGAATCGTTCGCGAAGACCCACAACGGGCAGAAGGCGATCAGCGCCACCGACGGCGCCACGGCCTACGGGGAGATCATGGTCGCGCTGACGACGACCGGGGACACCGGTCCCGACAGCGCGTTCGCGCTGGACCGCATGGCGTCCGGGGATCCGATCAACTACTCGCGGACGATCACCTTCGACGCCCACACGATCAGCGCGATCCAGGGCGGCAAGGCCGTCATCGTCGTCCACGGCACCGACTACTCCGGCAGCGGCAAGTACGACAACGCCCTCGGCGCGAGCGAGGACGCGCCCCACCTGCCGCAGACGGCGACCGCTCCGGCCCTGTGCGGGGTCCTCACAGCGGCGGCGGTATCCCCCTCCCCCTCCGCCCCCGTCGACACGACCACCTCGGGCCAGGGCATCACGATCAACAACCCGAGCAGCAGTGGGAGCAGCTCCAACAGCACCCTCAGCGTGGCGGCGCTCAGCGTGGCCTGCGCGAGCCTGGGCTTCTCGGTCGCCACCGGGATCGCCGTGTGGAACCTCCTGCGGCGCGCCAACCGGCAGCCCTGAGCACCACTCGCGGAGGACGGCAAAACAGTGTCGGCATCAGCCGAGCCCGGCCTGGCTACACGGCCCGCTGCGGTCCCTTGGTCGGAGCCTTCCTGTCCGCGGTCCCGTCCTTTCCCCCTTGGTGGTCGGCTCCGTCTTCCGGTTCAGCCGGAGACGAATGCCCAGCTGGCGCCTTCGCCAGCGGTGCGCAGGTGGCTGGCGAGCGGTCCGGTTCAGGCGGCCTCGATCCGGAAGGTCTGGTCGGTGCCTGATGTGCAGTTCTCCTGGATGGCCTCAGCGCCCTGGGCGACGGGTTCCTGCAGGCCGATACACAGGCCGCTGTGCACGGGGCGTAGCCGGTAGCCGTTGGGGAGGGGTTCGAGGCGGAAGCGTTGGCTGGTGTCGGAGGTGCAGGTGTGGGGGGCCAGGAGTGCGCCGGGCCCGGTGTAGGCGCCGTCGACGGCGAGGCACCCGATGCCGTGGTCGGGGTGGTGCCACTGGACGCGGTACGTGTCGCTGCCGACCTTCTCCAGGTAGGTGCGCGGGAGGGTGACCTGGTTGCAGGGGAGCTGGACGGCGATCTCGCGGTCGGTGCGGCCGTTGCGTTCCCGGCCTTCGGTGAGGCATTGGCCGCTGGCGGCGGGTTTGATCTGGGCCCAGCCGGAGGTGGGGAGGCCTGCCGGCGCGGGAGTGGTGGCGGGGGCCGTTGGTGGGCGGGTGGAGGGGGTGGGTTTGGCGGGCCCGGCTGATGTGGCGGCTGGGGGCGCCGGAGCTGCCGGTGTCTGGGGGGCGGCCGGGCCGGCGGGGCTGTCCGACGGGATCGGGGCCGGCGTGGGGGAACCGGACGGAGAGGGCGCGGGGCTGCTCGCGGGGAGTGGGGTGGGGTCGGTTGGACGTGGAGCGGCGCCGGTGTCGGGGTGTCCGGGGCGAGTCAGCAGGAAGGCGGCGGTCAGCAGCGCGGACAGCGCGACGGCCGAGACCGTCAGGTACGTGCGTCGCCTGCGCGCGTGGGTTCGCGTTGGTGCCTCGGTGGGGACTTGGTCGTCGGCCCGTGGCGGGACGGAAGCCGGCTCGAGGGGCGGTGCGGTGGTCGCCGGTCCGTTGACCGTCGGGAGAGGCGTGGTGGCCCGAACGGCCTCGGCGGTGGCCTCCGGCCGTTCGGTGCGAGCAGGAGCGGCGTCTGCCGGAGCGCCGGCCTCGGCGGCGATGGCCAGGCGGCGGCGGGCGTCGAGCCAGGCCTCCACCGTCTCCGGGCTGCCGCCGCAGGCACGGACATAGGCGGCGAGCAGATCGGCGCGGGGTAACTCGTTTCGGGCGAGCGCGGCCGCGACGGTGGCTCGTGGCAGGACGTCGCCGACGAGTGCGGCGCGGCGCTCCAACTGCCGGTAGCTCAGGTCGGCGCACTGGCGTAACTGCCTCATAGCGGTGACCAGTTCAGCCGGCGAGGCCGCCGTGTCCGGTTGGGGTGCTGTCGCGGTCACTGTGATTCGCCATCCCGTCGCGCCCAGGTTCTGTAGTTCCCCGGAAGCCTAGGGGTGCGCGAACGTTCGACTCGGCGAATTCCGCTTATCGTCCCGGCGAGATGTGACGGTGGGTCAGGACCCGCTCGGGGGGCGGCCAGCAAAGTGCTGGTGACCGTCTCGCCGGTGCCGGGGTCTGAATGACCAGGCCGTCACCCCTGTACATCCTGCGGCGAGCTGTAGCTCGCCGTCGAGCGGGCTTCGGGGCGGCGATGGTGTGGGCCGTCCGGACGGCCAGTGGCTCGGGCCCGGACGGCCGGACGGTCGGACGGTCGGCCCGCCTGTGTGCTCAGCCGAAGTCGTTGCCGATCACGTTCTCGATGTTCCGCTCCGCGAGAGCGGCGATCGTGACGAAGGGGTTCACTCCGGTACTGCCGGGGAGCAGCGATCCGTCGGTGACGTAGAGGCCGGGGTACTCCGTGAGGCGCCCGTACAGGTCGGTCGCCTCGCCCAGCACGCAGCCTCCGAGCGGGTGGTAGGTGAAGTCGTCTCCCCAGGTCTTGTTGCCCCCGAACAGGTCGGTCCGGTAGACCGTCCACTCGCGGGAGTTGATCTTGTTGAACATGTTGGCTGCCGCCGTGATCGACGGCCCGGACCATGAGCCCTGCCAGCTCAGGTCCACTCGGCCGGTGGTCGGGTTGAAGGTGAAGGCGGCCCGGTTCGGATTCTTGGTGATGGCCAGGTACAGGCTGATCCACAGCTCGGTTCCGGCCGGGAACGGGGCGATCTCCGCGAAGCACGGGTGCTGGCGGTCGTCCCAGTTGTCGATGCCCCTGACCGGAATGCTCGCCTGCAGTCCGCCGGTCGGGCTCCACATGTGATTCGCGCGACCCACCATCACATTGCCGTTGTTGCCCCAGCCTTCGCCGACGGCGTCCGAAAGATCCCGCAGCCTGCCGGTGGACCGCATGGTGACCAGCAGCTTGCTGGTGCCGACGCTGCCTGCGCTGAAGAAGACCTTGTCAGCGGTGACCGTCTTGTTCGCCACGACTTTGCCGCTGGTGTCGAGTTGCTGCATCTCCACGGTGTAGCCGCCGCCCACGGCTGCCGGGTAGACCGCGGTGACCTTGTGCAGCGGGCTGATCGAGAGCCGTCCGGTCGCGGCCGCGGCAGCGAGGTAGGTCTTGTCGAGCGACTGCTTTCCGTGGTTGTTGCCGTAGATGACCTCGCTGGCGAGGGCACTGCGTTGGGCGGTCCCCGCCAGTTCGCGCTGCATGTAGGAGAAGTCGTAGACGTTGGGCACGGAGACGGTCTTGAACCCGGCGCTGTTCGCCTGGCTGGAGCCGACCCGGGCGTACTGGTAGCAGGAGGCGGAGTTGTACCAGGTCGGGTCGATGCTGTTCACCTGCAGCCCGGTGTTGGCGCGCGGGAAGTAGACGTCGTACATCTCGTCCGCGTCGACGTCGGGCAGGATCTCCTCGAAGTACTGCCGCTTGGGCACCACCGCCATGCCGCCGTTGACCAGGGAACCGCCGCCGACGCCGCGTCCTTGGTAGACGCGCATCGCCGCGAAGCGCTCCGAGTCGAGTACGCCGGTGTAGCGGGGGATCGCCTTGTTGTAGGGCGCGCCCATGAAGTGACTGACGGGCGCATCGGTCTGGTCCTTGAGCCAGTACGAACGGCCGTCGGGGTTGAGCATGTCGCAGAAGATCTTCCCGTCACTGCCGGGTGCGGTCCAGCTCCGGCCCATCTCGACCATGGCCACTCGGATTCCGGCCTGGGTGAGCCGCAGGGCGGTGACGGCGCCCCCGTATCCGCTGCCGATGACCAGGACCGGTACCCGGGCGCCGCTGCTGAGCGCCCGGGTCGGCGCCGCGACCGCCTCCGTCAGCAGTGACGGCGCGGCGAGCATCCCGGTGGTGAGTGCGGCGCTGGAAAGGAATCGACGGCGTGAGAGTGCCGGCTGGGACATGGTGCATGCACCGTTCTTTCTCGGTTCTTGAAGCTTGGTGGACATTCGCAGGGCGTATTCGGCCGGGCGTCGGGCAGAGAGCTCCGGTCGCGGCGAAGGTGCCGCGGACGGGTCGACCGCCCGCCTGCGGCGGGTACGGGCCGTGCCTCAGGAGGTTTCGGCCGGGTGCAACCCCGGAGGTGTCCTGGCCCGGCGTGTGGTGGCAGCTGTGGTTCTGGTGGGTGGGCTGCGCGGCTATGCGGCACTCGTTGAGGGCGTCGCGCCCAGGACGCAGAGTGCAGGCACCGAGGTGATTGCGAGGGCGGAAACGGTCTTCTTGCCGGTGGACATGGTGGGGGCCGTCTTCGGGTGGGGGGAGCGAGAGGGAACGGCGTTGCGCTGGATCGGCGAGTCATCGCATCGGGTCGCCCGGTTCGGCTTTCGGGCGCTGCTGCTGGGCGGTGTGGCGGCCGCCCGCCCCCGTTGCACCGTCGAGTGCATGATTGACGGCAATCGATCAGGGTTACTAGCCGTAGACGGGGTTCTGCGGACTACGTAGGAACAGGGGCGGCGCACCGTGACGACCCCTCGAATGGGATAGGTCAGGTGATCAGGTAGCTCTTCGCCGCAAACCCGGGGTCCTTCAGGGCAGGGTAAGCAGGGGTCCGTCTCCTCCGGTCAGGGGCTCTCCGCTCTCAGCCGGCCGGCGGTGCCGGTCAAGGAGCTGCACTTCTGCCTCACCGCGGACGTGCTGCTCGGTGCCACCCACACCGGCGCCCTGCCCGACCTCGGGCCGGGCGAGCGGCTGTCCCTGGTCGCCGTGTGCGCGCTCGCGGCCGCCATGCCCGCCGCGGTCCTCAACGCCTTCCCGCGCGAGCTGATCCTGCTCGCCGACGAACTGGACGCCGCCATCGAGGCCGGCCCACAGCATCACCGCCTACCGCCACCCCACCACGCCGTAACCGACGCGCACAGCGTTCAGGTTCGTCTCCGCCCACGCAGTCGGCGTCAGGGCGAGGGGCGGCCCCACGCGGGGCAGACCGGTCAGCGCGCGACCCATCCGACGCCGCTGGTGCCGAGCCGGTCGGTACCGCTGAACCTGTTGGTTCCGCACTCCGCGTGGCCGAGCGCAGGCCCGCCGCCCCCACGTGTACGTGGTCACCTTCCCGCCCTGACCCGGTGGGCGCCGTACCGCCCGGCCGATACGGCGGCGCCCCGTCACCCGGGCGGCCCGCCTGCCGTGCCGGAGCCCGCCCGGCGCCACAGGCTCGGAGAAGGTACGGCTGCGAGGAGGCCGCAGGTGCTGCACGGGTTCAAGAAGTTCATCATGCGCGGGAACGTGATCGACCTGGCCGTCGCCTTCGTGATGGGCGCCGCGTTCGTCGCCGTGGTGAACAGCCTGGTAAATGACCTGCTGACCCCCTTGATCGCGGCCATCTTCGGCAAGCAGGACTTCTCGGCGCTCACCTTCACGGTCAACGGCAGCGTCTTCCGCTACGGCGCGTTCATCAACGCACTGATCTCGTTCGTGTTGATCGCCGCCGCCCTGTACTTCTTCGTCGTCGCACCGCTCAACACCGTCGCCGATCGCCGCCGCCGCAAGGCCGGCCTCCCCGTCCTGGACGAACCGCCGACCGAACTCGAGCTGCTGACCCAGATGCGGGACCTGCTCCGCGAACCGCCGCGTCGCTGAACCCTCCGTGACGGAGCCTTCCAGGGCAGGCCGATATCTGAACCGCACCGGTTCGAATGGATACTCGATTCTCTGGGAGGATTGAGTCATGGCACGTCCCTCCCCTTACCCCGCTGAGCTGCGGCGTCGTGCGGTGCGCATGGTCGCTGAGGTCCGTCCGGACTACGACACCGAGTGGGCCGCGATGAAGGCCGTTGCGTCCAAGCTTGGCGTCGGGTCGGCACGTCGAATTGAGAGCAGAGCGGCTCGACTGGTTGCCTCCCGTCCTCGCCTCGCTCGACCGGCCGTTCGTCATCGAGCGACCGGACGAACTCCGAGACCTCGTCATCGCGCTCGCCGACCGGCTCACCACCTCTGCCCGCCGAGCCTGACGCCGCCGTCCACTGCGAGAATCCCCGCTGCGGGTTCCCCTGCCACGTGGCCTCCGGCCCGTACGGGTCGGGCACCGGGGCGTCAGGGACGGACCGGATCAACTGGGGCAACACCCGACATCCAGGCTTCCGGGACCAGAGCACTTGAGATTTTCGGCGGTCCGGCGTCTCGATTGATCTGGTCGCCGCAGGTCACGACCCTGGATCCGGACCAGATCAGTTGAGACGGACAGTAACGGCCGCCCGCCGACCTGCTGCGACGCGGCGCGGGAACGGCGGGCAGCCGGAACCGGCCGCCACCGGTCAGCCGTTTCCGGGCCCCGGGCAAGCCGGCCAAGGCCCGCCGCAGCGACCCGGGCAGGCGGCGCTGACGGACCCTGAAAAGGAGTCCACGGGCACAAGGAGAGGGCCTAGGCTCGGCGGGTGGACAAGATCACGACACAGCTGACGGCCGCCGCTACCCCGACCGCGCCCGCCCTCGTACTGCGCCCTTGGATACAAGCGGACGCGATCCACCTCGTCGAGCTGTACCAGGACGCCGCCATGCGCCGCTGGACCAGCACGACCATCGATGACCGGGCCGGCGCCGAACAATGGATCCAGGAGCAGCGTCAAGGTTGGGAAACGGGCGAGCGTCGTGCGTTCGCCGTCCTGGAACCCCGCGACGGGAAGGCGGACCATCAGTTGGTGGGACATGTGGTCGTCAAGGGCGCCCTTCCCGGGTCGGCCTCGGCGGAGGTCGGCTACTGGACCGCGGCACACGCCCGGGGGCGGGGAGTCGCCCCACGCGCCTTGGAAGCGGTGTCCGGCTGGGCCTTCGACGCCTTCGCCGACACCGGACTTCGCCGCCTCGAACTCCTCCACCAGGTCGACAACGCCGCATCCTGCCGCGTCGCCGACAAGACCCGCTACGCGTTCGCTTCGACGCTCGCCGCCGCACCCCCGGAATACCCCCTCGACGGCCACCTCCACATTCGAACCCACCACTGACCTGCGCTCGAAGTAGGAGACGCCCACGGCACCGGCCAGGTCCCCTGAGCGTGAGGCCCACCTCTGTCTGCCACTGGCCCGGTCCGGGCCCCACGTCCGGCGGGTGGACCTTCAGACCGTCCCCCACGCCGTCCTCCTCCCCCAGTCCGTATCCCACGTTCCCGGAGGAGTGCGGCGGGTCGGAGGCCCGCGACCCCTGCTTCTGACCCGGCCCTCCGAGCGTCCCCGATGCCCGGGCCGGTGGCCCGCCCGGGATAGGGACCCGGGGCAGCCGGGCGGGGTGGGCGTCGGCCGTGTCGGCTCGGCTACACGGCCCGCTGCGGGCCCTTGGTCGGGCCTTCCTGTCCGCGGTCTTGCTCCTGCTTCTTGGCGGGCTGGTCGGCCTTGGCCGTGTCCTTCTTCGGGTTGCCGGCCTGCTTCGCGCCGCCGCTCTTGGCGTCGTCCTGCTTCAGGTGGACGGTCTTGCCCGCCGAGGCGGCCGTCGCCTACGCCCGCGCCCAGCTCGGCAAGCCCTACGCCTGGGGCGCCACCGGCCCGAACGCATTCGACTGCTCCGGCCTGGTCATGCGCGCCTGGGAGGCATCCGGCCTGACCCTGCCGCGTACCACCTGGGCCATGCGCACCACCGGCACCCCCACCAGCCGGGGCGCCCTCGTCCCCGGCGACCTGGCGCCGGCGCTCGTGCAGGTAGGGGTCGAGCAGCGCGAGGCCTGCTGCTGGTCGATGCGCTACGCGGTCCCTGGCGGGCGACAGTCGCCGCGTGCGTCGTCGATGCTTGGCCGAAGCTGTCGGTCCTGCACTTCAGCTCTGCTCGTACCAGCTCAGCCGCTCCCGCAGCACCCCGCTCTCACCCTCCTGGGCCATCACCGCGGCCGCGTACAGCTCGGCCATGGGAGAGGCGATGTTGCCGTCCCGCACCCCCGGCTGCGTCATGTACGGTTCACCCGCCCAGGTGCTGTCATGCTCCTCCGGGTCCATATAGGCCCACGCCGCCCCCCGCGCCCGCCGCGCCACCTCGCCCACGTACCAGGCAGCACCCTGAAGGAACAGTCCCGGCGCCGCCGCTTCGAACCGATCCTCGGACCAGACCCGCTCCTTGGCCAGGCGCTCCAGTACATCAAGGGAGGACGCGGAGAAGTCCCATATCCCTTCCACCTGCCCGGTCTCCTGGACCCAGGTGGGAAACGCGCGCTTGCGTTCGGCGAGCCAACCGGCCAGCCATGGATGCTCCGGCACCTCCGGCTCCGGGTCGACCCCCGGCGTGTGGTCCTTCACCGGCTCCCACCCCGGCCGCTCCTTGCGCAGCCCGGCCACGGCTTCACCCAGCCGCCCGGCGGCGGCCGAGAACTCGTCGCCGGTCCGGCCGCTCAGCGCCTGACCGATCAGCAGCATCGGCGCCACCGGTGCGAGCGCGAGCGCCGCATCCGGCACGACCACCGGATGCCCCTCCACCTCACCGACCGGCGCCGTGTCCCACCCCCAGCCGCCGCCCGCCACCGTCAGCAGCACCTCACCGAGATACGCCATGGCATCGTTAACGAACCCGCTGCCCGGCTCCACCGGCCCCTCCATGGTGAAGTGACCCAGCAGAGCCGCCTCCAGGTGCGCCAGGGACTCCAGGCTGAAATCCAGCCGCACATCATCGGGAAGATGCTCCTCCCCCAGCCGGTCGATCGCCTCCGGGACATGGTCGATCCACACGATGAGGTCCGGCACTACGCCGGTGCGCACAGTCTCTCCTTGGGTCACGCCCACGACCCTAGGGCCCGGATCCGACAGTTCCTACCCCCTTACCCCCAGCTGGGCGGGCAGTCGGAGCGCCCGGTGATCACCTGGTGGCTGGTCTCGAATGCGGCCGCCCAGGTGGACACGCCGTCAGCACGGCTCCGCTCTTCAGGACTCGAGATAGGCGGCCGGTCGGGCTTCGTGGTGGACGGTGGCACGGCCCGGCTATGGACAAGGGCCCTCACCATCACGAAGCCCCAGTCGCGACCCCGAGTAGCTGCCTCCAGAAGGCCATAACCGCAGAGGCAACCGACCGCTGGCCCCGCCCGGAACGCCTTCAAGGTTGCCGCCGAAGGAACGAAGCGGCGAAGACCCGATCCGGCATGCTGTCCGGCCGCGCGCCAGCGGAGTTCAGCTGGCCACTGACAGCGACTCTCCGTCGCACTGGCATGAGAGGCGCGGGCTTTCCTGCGGTGCCCGCCACCGCCGGCGTGGTGATCGTCCTCGGCCGCTGCTGACGGCCCTCGTGCGCCCCCTCATCCGGCCCACGCGTGGCCCGGCACAGGGACGTCACCCGGCCTGGAGCCCGCGGTCCGTCGCGGGGTGGCGGCCCGGGCGTCAGGCGCCCGGTTCGGGATGGACGGGGTACGGGACGAAGGTGCTGGTGTGTTCGTCGACGGCCAGGGGGCGGCCGATGGCGGGGGCGGCGCGCTGGGGGCAGGCGGGGCGTTCGCAGACCTTGCAGCCGAGGCCGATCGGGGTGGCCGCCGCCGGGTCGGCCAGGTCGAGTCCGGTGGAGTACACCAGCCGTGCGGCGTGCCGCAGTTCGCAGCCCAGCCCGATCGCGAAGGTCTTGCCCGGGCGACCCCAGCCGCCGGGTGAGCGGGTGACGGCGCGGGCCGTCCACAGGTACCGCCGCCCGTCGGGCATCGAGGCCACCTGGACGTGCACCCGGCCGGGCGCGGCGAAGGCCTGGTAGACGTTCCACAGCGGGCAGGTGCCGCCGGTGCGGGAGAAGTGGAAGTCGGTGGCGGACTGCCGTTTGGAGACGTTGCCCGCGCGGTCGACCCGGACGAAGGAGAACGGCACCCCGCGCAGCCGGGGCCGCTGGAGGGTGCTGAGCCGGTGGCAGACCGTCTCGTAGCCGACGCCGAAGTGGTCGGCGAGGTGCTCGATGTCGTAGCGGGCCGCCTCAGCCTCGGCGTGGAAGGCGGTGTACGGCAGGACCAGTGCGGCGGCGAAGTAGTTGGCCAGGCCGATCCTGGTGAGCGAGAAGGCGGTGGAGCCCTCCGGGCCGTCCTGGGCGGCGAGTTCGGACAGCAGCGCGTCGTGTTCCAGGTAGGCCAGCTGGGTGGCCATCCGGAACGCCTGCTGGCCGGGCCGCAGCCGGTCCGACAGGTGCAGCACCCGGGTGTGCGGGTCGTAGCGGTGGAGTTGCTCGCCTCCGGTGGCGACCTGGACCCGGTGCCCGTCCGCCAGTCGTTCGGCCAGCACGGCTCGGACCTCGCCGCGCCGCAGCCGGATGGCGCCGGCCAACTCCTCGGCGGCGGTGTCGAGCTCGTGGACGTAGTTCTTGCGGCGGTAGAAGAACTCGCGGACCTGTTCGTGCGGGGTGCGGGCCTCGGCCGCGGGTCCGCGTTCCCCGGCCAGGACGGCGAGCTGCTCGGCGACGGCGCGCCGCTCGCGGCTCAGCTCCGTCAGCAGCCGTGCCACGGCGGGCAGCCGGGCCGCGACCTCGTCGAGATCGCCGGCCGTGACGCGTCCGGCCGCGATCTCCTCCCCGAGCGATTCGCGGAGTTCGGCGGTGAGTCGGGCGCTGTCCGGCGGGGCGAAGTAGCCGGCGTCGACACCGAACGCCTCGGTCAGCCGTAGCAGGACGGGGACGGTGAGCGGCCGGGCGTCGTGCTCCAACTGGTTGAGGTAGCTCGGCGAGAGCTCGACCAGCCGGGCCATGGCGGCCTGACTCAGTCCTCGGTCCTCCCGCAGGCGGCGCAGCCGCGCCCCGGCGAAGGCCTTCCCCATGCTCGTTCCCCCCTTTGTGCTGCGACCGGCCGGCCGATGGCCGCAGCCTAGCCGGAGAAAACGGCGGACAAGCCTTCGCAACCTTTGCCGATTCGCCGGTCCGGCTTCGCAGAAGTTGGCACTGCTCCACGGGTGACGCCTCTCGTCCGACCTGCCAGAGTCGTTGCTGCGGCCGGGAGGAGCGCAGGAGGGCGGCAGAAGTCCAGGTCAGTCACCCCTGGAAGAGCTGCCTCGGGCGAACCGTCTCGCGGTGTCCCGTCGCCGCCCGGCGCCGCCCGGCCGCCCACCCGTCCCTGCGGTGAGGCGCATCACACCCTTCGCAACCAGCACCCCCTGGAGCAGATCATGACGACGTCGGTTCGGCAGCAGCAGGAGCAGCAGGCGGCGGCGCTCGCCGCCCGGTGGGCGGACGACCCGCGCTGGGCCGGCGTCGAGCGGACCTACAGCGCGGCCGACGTGGTGCGGCTGTCGGGCACGGTGCGCGAGGAGTACACGCTGGCCCGGCGCGGCGCCGAGCGGCTGTGGCGGCAGCTGCACGAGCGGGACTACATCCACGCGCTGGGCGCGCTGACGGGTGGTCAGGCCGTCCAGATGGTGAAGGCCGGCCTGCAGGCGATCTACCTGTCCGGCTGGCAGGTCGCGGCCGACGCCAACCAGGCCGGGCAGACCTACCCGGACCAGAGCCTGTACCCGGCCGACTCGGTTCCCCGGGTGGTGCGCCGGATCAACAACGCGCTGTTGCGGGCGGACGGGATCGACGCGGTGGAGGGCAAGGACGGTCCGGACTGGCTGGTGCCGATCGTGGCCGACGCGGAGGCCGGGTTCGGCGGGCCGCTGAACGCCTTCGAGCTGACCAAGGGCATGATCGCGGCCGGTGCGGCCGGTATCCACTACGAGGACCAGCTGGCCTCGGAGAAGAAGTGCGGCCACCTCGGCGGCAAGGTGCTGGTGCCGACCGCGCAGCACGTCCGTACCCTGAACGCGGCGCGGCTGGCCGCCGACATCGCCGATGTGCCGACCCTCATCGTGGCCCGCACCGACGCGCTGGCCGCGAACCTGCTCACCACCGACGTGGACGAGCGGGACGCCCGGTTCTGCACCGGGGAGCGTACCGCCGAGGGCTTCTTCCGGGTCGAGCCCGGGATGGCGCCGGTGATCTCCCGCGGCCTGGCCTTCGCCCCGTACGCGGACCTGCTGTGGGTGGAGACCGGCACGCCCGACCTGGCCCAGGCCCGCGAGTTCGCCGAGGCGGTCAAGGCCGAGTACCCGGACAAGATGCTGGCCTACAACTGCTCGCCGTCCTTCAACTGGAAGGCCGCGCTGGACGACGACCAGATCGCCAAGTTCCAGCGGGAGTTGGGCGCGATGGGCTACCGCTTCCAGTTCATCACCCTGGCCGGCTTCCATGCGCTGAACCACGCGATGTTCCAGCTGGCCCGCGGCTACGCCGAGCACGGCATGACCGCCTACGTCGACCTGCAGGAGGCGGAGTTCGCCGCCGCTGTGGACGGCTACACGGCGGTGAAGCATCAGCGCGAGGTCGGCACCGGCTACTTCGACCAGGTGTCCGCCGCGCTCAACCCGAACGCCGAGACGCTGGCGCTCACCGGCTCCACCGAGGCCGAGCAGTTCCACTGACCCGGCCGGTGCGATGCAGTGCGGTCCGCATCGCACCCCCCGGCCCGGCGACCGCCGCTCCCTGAGGAGGGGACGCTCCACCGCGGCCGCCGCCCACCCGCCCGGGGCCTCGTTGAGGGACGACGCCCCGGGCCACACCCTTCTGGAGACCCGGATGAGCACGACCAGCCGCACCGCGATCCCCGTCGAGGTCCTCGGTGAGCACGAGGACCGCTTCGAGGAGGTCCTCACCCCCGAGGCCCTCGACTTCGTCGCCCGCCTGCACGACGCCTTCGCCGACCGTCGCACCGCGCTGCTCGCCGAACGCGGGCGCCGCGCCGCCGACCTCGCCGACGGCGGGGCCCTGGACTTCCGTCCGGGGACCCGCGCCGTCCGCGAGGACCCCACGTGGCGTGTCGCGGGTGCCGGACCCGGCCTCGGCGACCGGCGGGTGGAGATCACCGGCCCGCCCGAACGCCGGATGACCGTCAACGCCCTCAACTCCGGGGCGAAGGTGTGGCTGGCGGACTTCGAGGACGCCACCGCCCCCACCTGGCACAACCTGGTCTCCGGCCAGCTCAACCTGCTCGACGCCATCGAGGGCCGGATCGACGACACCACCCCTCGGGGCAGGCGCTACCGGATCGGTGACGCCCCCGCCACCGTCGTGGTCCGCCCCCGCGGCTGGCACCTGGAGGAGGCCCATCTGCTGATCGCAGGCCGTCCGGCGATCGGCGCGCTGGTCGATTTCGGCCTCTACCTCTTCCACTGCGGCCGGCGGCAGATCGAGCGCGGCAGCGGCCCGTACTTCTACCTCCCCAAGCTGGAGAACCACCTCGAAGCGCGTCTGTGGAACGACGTCTTCACCTACGCGCAGGCCGAGTTGGGAATCGAGCACGGCACGATCCGCGCCACCGTGCTGATCGAGACCATCACCGCGGCGTTCGAGATGGAGGAGATCCTCTACGAGCTGCGGGAGCACGCCGCCGGCCTCAACGCCGGCCGCTGGGACTACCTGTTCAGCCTGATCAAGAACTTCGCCCACCACGGCCCGCGGTTCGTCCTGCCCGACCGGGCCTTCCTCACCATGACCCAGCCGTTCATGCGCGCCTACACCGACCTGCTGGTGCGCACCTGCCACCGGCGCGGTGCCCACGCCATCGGCGGCATGGCCGCCGCCGTCGCGCAGCGTGACCCGGCCGCCCACGAGGTCGCCCTCACCAAGGTCCGCGCCGACAAGGAGCGCGAGGCCGGCGACGGCTTCGACGGCTCCTGGGTCGCCCACCCCGCGCTGGTCGACACCTGCCGTACCGCCTTCGACGCCGTCCTCGGCGCCCGACCCCACCAGCTGGAGCGCTCCCGCGAGGACGTCGAGGTCACCGCCGCCGACCTGCTCGCCGTCCACCGCCTCACCGTCGGCCTCCCCAGCGACCAGGGCCTGCACTCCAACGTCGCCGTCGCCCTTCGCTACCTGGTCGCCTGGCTCGGCGGCACCGGCGCGGTCGCCGTCTTCGGGCTGATGGAGGACGTCGCCACCGCCGAGATCGCCCGCTGCCAGATCTGGCAGTGGGTCCACCACTGCTCCCGCCTCACCGGCGGCGCCGTCGTCACCCCCGACATGGTGCGCCGGCTGATCGCCCGGGAGCGGGCCGCGCTGCTCGTCGAGGGCGCCGACCCGCGGCTGGTCGACGACGCAGTGCGGGTGCTGGAGGAGACCGCGCTCGGCGCCGACCTGCCCGCCTTCCTCACCACCGACGCGTACGCCCGTCACCTGGTCAAGGTCCGCACCGCTGCCTGAGCGCCGCCACGAAGGGATTCCCGTGAACGACATCCGCCGTGTCGCCGTCGTCGGCGCCGGACAGATGGGCTCCGGCATCGCCGAGGTCTTCGCCCGCGCCGGGCTCGACACCGTCGTCTGCGAACGCGACGCCACCGCTCTGCGCGCCGCCCGCGCCCGGATCGACCACTCCCTGCACCGCGCGGTGGACCGGGGCCGCATCGACCCCGAGGACCGCGAGGACGCCTGGGCACATCTGCTGTTCGCCGACGACCTCGAAGCCCTCGCCGACCGCCAGCTCGTGGTCGAGGCCGTCGTCGAGGACGAGGCCGTCAAGACCGAGGTCCTCTCCGGCCTCGACAAGATCCTCGCCGCCGAGGACGCCGTCCTCGCCACCAACACCTCCGCCATCCCGGTGACCAGGCTCGGCATCGCCACCGGCCGTGCCTCGCACGTGCTCGGCCTGCACTTCTTCAACCCGGCGCCGGTGATGCCCCTGGTCGAGCTCGTGGAGTCGCTGCACACCCACCCCGAGGTGGCGCAGCGCGTCGAGGCCTTCGCGACCGGCACCCTCGGCAAGCGCGTCATCCGCTCCCGCGACCGCGCCGGCTTCGTCGTCAACGCCCTCCTCGTCCCGTACCTGCTGTCCGCGATCCGGATGGCCGAGGCCGGGCACGCCGCCCCCGAGGACATCGACGCCGGCATGGTCCACGGCTGCGCCCACCCGATGGGCCCGCTCCACCTCGCCGACCTGATCGGCCTGGACACCGTCGAGGCGATCGCCCGCTCGCTGTACGAGGAGTACAAGGAGCCGCTGTACGCTCCGCCGCCGCTGCTCTCCCGGATGGTCGAGGCGGGCCTGCTCGGCCGCAAGAGCGGCTGTGGCTTCCACCCCTACCGGGAGGGATGAGCGGCCCCGGTCCCGCCTGTGCCCCGGTTCCCGTCGCGGAGGGCCGGGGCACAGGCATGAGCACACCGCGGGATGTGGCAGCGTTCCTCGGGTCCGTCGGAGGCCTTGGCGGGCGGTGGCGGCGGAGGCTGTCGCGGCGACCGCGGCCGCCGCACGCCGCCCCGTGGAGGATTCGGCCCGCGCGACCTGTAACACGGGGCGGCCCTGGGGCCGTCACTTCAGCGGGGTGCGCCGGGCCGGTGCGCCCGTGGAAGGCGGAGACGGCCGCGGTGGCCGGCAGGACCTCGGCGGCCGGCCCTCCGCCGCTCCTGCCGACCCGTGCGTCGAAACGACTCCCCCGGTCCGTGGTCGGGCCGTGGGGGCAGCCGTCCGGCGCGGCCATCGGCACGTGGCCCGCGCGACGTCCGCCCACGTGACGGTCGTGCCGGAGTCCTTAGGGGGAGCACAGCACATGCGCTTTGGCGTTCTCGGATCGCTGGAGGTTTTCGACGGGGACCACCCGGTCGTGGTGGAGCGGCCACGGCGGCGCGCCGCCCTGGCTTTTCTCCTGCTCCACGCGAACCGCCCGGTCACCACCGAACAGCTGGTGGACGCGCTGTGGGAGGCGGATCCCCCGCACAGCGCGCGCGGCCAGGTGCACACCGCGGTCTCGGAGTTGCGCAAGGTCCTCGGTCCCGGTGAGGGGGGCCCGCTGACCTCCCGGAACGGGAACTACCGGCTGTCGGTGGCGGACTGCGCGCTCGACCTGGCCACCTTCCGCACCCGGGTGGGCGAGGCGCGGCGGCTCGCCGGGTCCGGTGACGCGCGCGGGGCGGCACGGAGCGTGCGCCGCGGCCTCGACCTGTGGCGGGGCGCAGCGCTCGTCGACATCACCGCCCCGTTCGCGGCACCGGTGCGCGCCCAGTTGGAGGAGCAGCGGTTCGCCGCCCATGAGCTGCTGGCCGACATCGAGCTCGGCGCGGGGCGGCACCGTGAGCTGGTGCCCGGGTTGACGGCGCTGCTCACCGACCACCCGGTCCGGGAGGGGATCGCCGAGCGGTTGATGGTGGCGCTGTACCGCAGTGGCCGGCAGACCGACGCGCTGGCGGTGGCCCGTTCGCTGCGCGCGTTGCTGGTCGAGGAGTTCGGGCTGGATCCGGGGCGTTCGCTGGTCGAGCTGGAGCAGGCCGTTCTGCGCGGTGACCCGGCGCTCGCCGCTCCCGGGGGTCCGGTGGTGCGGGTCTCCGGCTGCTCGCCGGTCGCCGCCGGGGCCCACCGCGACCGGGGAACGCGGGCCGTCGGGCCCCGGCCCGCGCCGGCCGGGCCGGCCGGGCGGAGTTGGTCGGACCGGTGGGGGCAGGTCCCGCGGCCGGCGCAACTACCGCCGCCCACGGGAGGGTTCGTCGGTCAGGAAGAGGAGCTGTCCGGTCTGGACGCGGTGGCGGACGGCCCCTCCGGCGACCCGGGGGTCGTCCTGGTGACCGGCCCGGCCGGAGTGGGCAAGACCGCCCTGGCCGTCCGCTGGGCGCACCGCCGGTCCCCCACCTTTCCGGACGGGCAGCTCTTCGTGGACCTCCGGGGCTGCTCCGATTCCGAGGCGGAGCAGCCCGAGCACGTGCTGGAGCGCTTCCTGATCGCCCTGGGTGTTCCGGCCCCGCAGATCCCCAGCTCGCTGGGGGCCCGTGAGGGCCTCTACCGTTCCTGTCTGGCCGGCCGTCGGGTCCTGGTCGTCCTGGACAACGCCCGCGACTACCGGCAGATCCGGCCGCTGCTGCCCGGCGCTCCCGGTTGCCTGACCGTGGTCACCAGCCGCGGCATGCTGGGCACCCTGGTGGTCGAGTTGGGGGCCACGGCGATCCGGGTGGACTCCTTGTGCCCCGAGCGTGCGGTGGAGGTGATCGGCCGGGTCGTCGGCCCGGAGGTGGTCGCCGCCGAGCCGGGGGCCGCGCTCGAACTCGCCCGTCTGTGCGGCGGGCTGCCGCTGGCGCTGCGGATCGCCGCCGCCCGGGCGTTGGAGGACCGGATGCCGCTCGGTGACCTGGTGGTGGAACTCGCCGCCGAGGACGGCCGGCTGGACGGCCTCGAGTTCCCCGGCGACGAGAGCAGTGCCGTCGGGCGGGCCCTGGACCACACGGACCTTGACGCCCTCCAGGCCCTGAAGGGCCTGGGTTCCTACCACGGTCGGCTGACCGTCTCGGCGGGTTCCCGCTTCACGGCGCTGCGCCGGAACGAGGTCCGGTCTTACCTGCGCTCCACAGGCGTTTAGCCTGTCCGCCCGTCCGGCGGCCAGGATGTTGCGTGCGGCGTTCACGTCCCGGTCGTGGACGGTCCCGCAGGCTCCGCACGTCCATTCGCGGACGCTGAGGGGCTTGGGGCCGTCCTGGACGCCGCAGGCCGAGCAGACCTGAGAGGTCGGCTCGAAGCGGCCGGTCCTGCCGAAGTGCCGGCCGTGCTTGACGGCCTTGTACTCCAGCATGCCGAGGAACGCGGACCATCCGGCGTCGTGCACGCTCTTGGCGAGCCTCGGCGTCATCCTGGCCGACCTCCGTGAGCACGGGCGGCGGAGGCCGTGGTGCGGGAGGCCCTGGACGTGACGGCGCGGCGGCGTCCGGGCGAGCCGTCGTCCCCCCTTCCGCTCCGACCTCGCGCGGGAGGGTCCGCGTGCTGCTGGGCTGGGGCCGGCGGTCCGGCGGCGGTCAGGGCGCCGCCGGGCCCCGCAGCAGGTAGGCCAGGTCGTCCCAGCGGGTGACCAGCAGCCCGACGGCCGCGCCCGCCAGGACGGCGACAGCCCCCGGTGCCGGCGCGACCGGCCGGTCCGGGCCGGACACCACGGCCAGGGCGGCGACCGCCAGCAGCGCGTTCCGCCCGAGGAAGGCGCCCGCCCCGGAGGCGGCACGGCCGGAAGCGGCACGGCCGGAGGTGAAGCAACCGCAGTCGGCCGCCCGGCCGGCCCGCAGCGTCGCCACCGTGAACACCGACAGCAGGGCCAGGACGGCGGCCGCCCCCGCCCGGGCCGCCACGGCCAGCAGCACCACCGCCGCCGCCTCGGCGGTCAGCGTGCCGACCGCGACCGGGGACCGGAGCCGGGCGGGCAGCCACCGGAAGTCCGCGAGCGAGGCCGTGAAGGCCGCGACCGAGGCACGACTGCGTGCCTTGCCCGCCACCGCGACCACGAACACCACGGCCAGCAGCGCGCGGCAGCCCAGGACCAGGACGCTCATCGCCGTCCGCCCGCGGCCCCGACCGGATCCCGTTCGGCACTTCGGGGCAGAGCGGCCAGGTCGTGCCCGGACGCGGTGACCAGCGCGTCCCGTACCACCAGCAGTGTCGGGAACGCCTCGACCCCGCCGAACGCCGCGGGGACGTCGAGCCCGTCGCCGACCAGGGCGACCTCGCCGAGCACCCCCAGTTTCCCGGCCATCTCCCGGGCCAGCGGGTCCGACGGATCACCGGAGACGAAGAAGTACCCGGGGAGCGCGGCGAGCGCCGGGTGCCCGGCGAGGGTGTCGATCAGGTCCGCGCACGGCCCGCAGCCGACCTGGAGGAAGCCCACCACCCGCTCACCGCCCAGCAGGTCCGCCCGGGTGACGGTCCGTCCGGAGACGGCGGGCGCGGTGAAGTCGGCCACCCGCGTGCCGACCGGCGGCCGGCGTGGAGCGGGCGGTCCGGCCTCCTCGACGGCGCGCAGCCGCCGGACGACCGCGAAGGTCAGCAGGAGGTTCGCCGCGGTGGCGATCGCCAGCAGGGCGGTGAGAGCGATGAGCGCGGGAAGCACGGGCTGCCTCTCTGATCTGAGGGGTGCACGCGGGGTGCACGCGGGGTGCGGACGGGTTCGCGGGGCGCCGGGACAGCCGGGCCTGCGCGGGCGAGAAGAACGCGAGAAGCGGACGAGGAGAGCGCCGGGACAGGGTGGGGAGCAGACCGGGGGCGACGCCGGCCGGCACCGAGCGGCGCGCGACGGGGCGAGTCAACAACGCAATTCACGGGAAGTCAATCAGGAATGGGGAATGCCCGATATTCGGCCGGTTGTTCCGGGCCTGCACCAGCCGTGCGCAAATGCATTCCATCGGCCGCTTCGGCAATGAAATGCGGCGGCATTTCACCCCGGCGCACGGAAAATCCCGACAGCGGGATCGGCCGCTTGACACCGGACCGGCCGAGGGGATTTGATCGATCTCGTTCGAGAGATTCACCGAATCCCGGACGGAATAACCCATCCCATTCAAGAAAGGCGACACCCATGTCTCTTTCCCGCGCCATTTCCTCGCTCGGCGACCGCATGCTCGGCCGTATCCTGCCCACCCTGGACGCCTCCGCGCAGCGCGCCCCGATCTGCTGGTACGTGGGCGGCGGCCTCGGCGGCCAGGTCGACCTGCACGAGTGCTGCCGCTACAGCGACAACAGCGTCAGCTGCGTCTGACCGAATGCCGTCCGCGCGGCCGACCGGTTCCCGGGGAACCGGTCGGCCACGGGGCGACCCGGAATTTTTCGAAGACGACTCCACCGAGCAGACCCGAGAGACGTCCACCCATGCAGAAAAGCGCCCGAAAGCCGAGCCTTAGGCGGCTTCCCGCCATCCTTCGCATCGCCTTCCTGGCGGCACCGCTCCCGGCCGCCGGATATCTCGTCCTCACCGTTCTCGGCGGAGCGGTGCCGACCGCGCTCGCGTGGTCCACGAAAGGACTGCTGGACAAAATCGCGCGCGGCGCCGGCTCGGACGGGATCGTCCGGCAGGCGTTTCTTCTGGCGCTGCTCGGCGTCGCCTCCGCGCTGGCTCCGCGGCTGGCCCGCCACTGCCAGGCGATGACCCAGCGCGCGACCCGGCTGTGGATGCGCGACCGGCTGTTCCGCGCCCTCAACGAGGTCCGGGACATCTCCTGGTTCGAGGATCCGGTCTCGATGGACCGCGTCCAGCTGGCGCTGAACGCCAGCACCACCGCGCCGGAGGTGCTGCTGGCCGGCTGCCTGTCCGCCCTCCAGGGCGCCCTGATCGCCGTCGGGTTGCTCGGGAGCCTGTGGGTCATCAGCCCGGTGGTCTTCCTGCTGCTCACCGTGGCCGCGCTCCCGGTGCTCGCCGGCCAGCTGCTCCTCTCCCGCGAGCAGACCCGGCTGGAGGAGGACACCGTCCAGGCCTCCCGGCGCGAGGTGTTCTACCGGATGCTGATCACCGGCCTCGACGCGGTCAAGGAAGTCCGGATCTTCGGGCTCGGGGACTTCTTCCGCGAGCGGATGAACCGTGAGACCCGGTCGATCCACCTGGCGCAGCAGCGGGTCGACACGCGGCAGTTGCTCCGTCAGGCGGTGCTGGCCGTGCTGTCGGCCGTCGTCGTCGGGGGGTGTGTGGTCTGGTCGGCCGCCGAGGCGGCGGACGGCCGGTTGGGCATCGGGGACCTCTCCGTCTTCATCGCCGCGGCGGCGGGCGTGCAGGGCGCGGTCCTGCAGACGGCGACCGGGATCGGTGACGGCTACAAGTCCCTGCTGGCCTTCGAGAGCTACCGGGCCGTCACCGGGGTGAGGGCCGCCGGGGCCGCCAAGGCGACCGGGCCGGTGGGCGAGCCTGTACGGCTCGACGGCGACATCGAGGTGAGGGACCTGTGGTTCCGTTACTCGGACGAGGGTGACTGGGTGCTGCGGGGCGTCGACCTGACCATCCCCGCCGGCCGTTCCCTGGCCCTGGTCGGCGTCAACGGCGCCGGCAAGTCCACGCTGGTGAAGCTGCTGTGCGGCCTTTATGAGCCCACCCGCGGGTCGATCTCGGTCGGCGGCCGGGACATCCGGACCGTTCCCGCCGGGGACCATCAGCTCGGGGTCGGGGCGATCTTCCAGGACTACATGAGCTACGACCTGTCGGCCGCCGAGAACATCGGTCTCGGTGACCTGGGCCGTCTGGAGGACCGGGCGGCGATCCGGGCGGCCGCGGGCAGGGCGGGCGCCGACGGGTTCCTCGAGTCGCTGCCCGACGGGTACGACACCCTGCTGAGCCGGATCTTCTTCGCCGGTGACGCGGCCGGTGGGCGCTCCCGCGGGACCCACCTGTCCGGCGGGCAGTGGCAGCGGCTGGCGGTCGCCCGGGGGCTGATGAAGCGCCGCAGCCACCTGGTGATCCTCGACGAGCCCAGCTCCGGTCTGGACGCCGAGGCCGAGGCGGCCCTCCACGAGGCGCTGCTGGACGACGCGGCCGGCACCACCCGCCTGTTGATCTCGCACCGGCTCGGCGCGGTCAAGGCCGCCGACGCCATCGCGGTGCTCGAACAGGGGCGGATCGGCGCGCTCGGCGACCACCGGGCGCTGATGGCCGCCGGCGGCACGTACCACCGGCTGTTCACCGTCCAGGCCGCCGGGTACGCCGATGCCGCCGTCTGACCGCACCACCGCCGACCGTACGAAGGGACCCGTCATGACCGGCACCACGTCGGCCGCCCTCGCGGGCGCCACGGCCGTGGCACTCGCCGCGGCGGCGACGCTGACGGCCCGCCTGCTGAGGCGGCGTCTGTTCCTGGTCACGGTCCGGGGGCTGAGCATGTTCCCGACGCTCGCCCCCGGCGACCGGATGCTGGCCGTGGGCCCGGGCCGCAGGCCGCCGAGGACCGGGGACATCGTGGTCGCGCCCGCGCCCCGCACGGTCGGCTGGGCGGGCCAGCGGGCCGCCCGCACCGACGACCGGGACGCCCACCGGGTGATCAAGCGGGTGGCGGCCGTCGGCGGCGACCGCGTCCCCGAGCGGCTCCGCTCCTTCTCCGGCCTGCGCGACCGGGAGAGCGTGCCCGAGGGCACCGTGCTCCTGCTGGGCGACGGTCGGCACAGCGAGGACTCCCGCCACTGGGGGTTCTGCCCGCAGCACCTGCTCGTCGGCCGGGTGCTGCTGCGGGTGGCCCGCGGCCCCGCGGCCGCCCCGGGCGGCCACACCGGCGGGCAACCGCCGGCCCCCGGACCTCCGGTGCCAATCCCGGCCCCGGACGGCACGCGCACGGACGGGAGGTGACACAGATGCAGAGTGAGAACGAGCTCCACGAGGAGAGCGCGGCCCCCTTCGAGGAGGAGGCCCAGGTGATCGAGATCCGCATGCTCGACCGGATCGAGACGATCGGCACCAAGGCGTGCAACAACTAGAGTCCCCGGCTCCCGGGCGGCCCGGCGGGGTTCTGGCCCCGCCGGGCCCGCCCGGTCGCCCCTTTCCAGCAGGAGACGCCGGATGCGACGACCGACGGTGAAGGACGAGCACCTCCCCTACCGGACCGGCGACGGCTCGGTCCGGATCGGCGGCGGGGTCCACGGGCTCGCCGCCGAGATCCGCGACCCGCTCGGCCGGGTCTGGACCGCCCTCACGCTGATGGACGGCACCCGCAGTCGCGCCGAGATCGTCGACGGCCTGACCGCCCGCCACCTCGGGCTGCCGGCCCAGGGCGCCGCCCGGCTGGTCGACGGCCTCGTCGCGACCGGCTACGTCGAGGACGCGGCCGCCGAGGACCCGGCGGAACTGAGCCCGGCCGAACGCGACCGCTACCGCCGCAACCGGGAGTTCTTCCGCATGGTCGACCTCCGGCCCCGGCCCGGCCGCTGGGACGCGCAGCTGAGCCTGAAGCGGGCCGGGGTCGTGGTCCTCGGCCTGGGCGGCACCGGCAGCCACGCCGCCTGGGCGCTCGCCGCCGCCGGCGTGGGCCGGGTGCACTGCGTGGACCCGGACGTCGTCGAGCGGGCCAACCTGGCCCGGCAGGTCCTCTACACGGAGGACGACCTCGGCCGGTCCAAGGCCGCGACGGCGGCCCGCCGTCTGCGGGCCGTCAACTCCGAGATCGCGGTCAGCCACGAGTGCCGGGCCGTGGACGGCCCCGAGGCTCTCGCGGACCTGGTCGCCGGGTACGACGTCCTGGCGCTGTGCGCGGACGAGCCGGACTCCGAGGCCCTGCGCGGGTGGGCCTCGGAGGTCTGCGCGCACACCGGCGTGCCCTGGGTCGGCGGCGGCTACGACGGGCCGTACGTCTCGGTCGGGGTCTTCGGACCCGGCGGGCCGTGCTTTTGGTGCCTGGCCGCCGGCGAGGAGGCCCGGCTGCCGGGCGGCCCCGCTCCCCGGCTGGGCGGCAACGGCGTGATCGGCCCGTCCGCCGGGATCTCCGGCAGCCTCGTGGCGTACGAGGTCATCGCGCTGCTGACCGGCGTCTCCCGGATCCCTCCGGGCTACCTACGCGGTCTCAACCTGATCGTCCCGGACGAGCCGGTGCTCGTCCGGCATCCGGCCCGGCCCGGCTGCCGGTCCTGCTCCGCCGCCGCCACCGGGCAGGCGGAGGGATGAGCCGGGTCGAGTTCCACCCGCTCGGCATACGCGAGGACAAGGACGCGTGGATCGTCGGCCGGGCCGACACCGGGGACCACGTGGCGGTGCCCGCCCACGGCGTGCTCGCCATCCGCCTGCTCCAGCAGGGCCTGTCGACCGCCGAGGCGGCCCGCCGGATCGAGCGGGAGACCGGCCGGCGGACGGCGGTCGACGCGTTCGTGACCTCCCTCGCCGCACTCGGGTTCGTCCGGCGGGTGGACGGCCGACAGGTCGCCTCCCCGCCACCGGTCCGGCCGACCTTCCCCCGGCTCCGCCCCGACCACGTGCGGTGGGCGCTCAGTCCCGTCCTGCACGGCGCGCTGCTCACGGTGGCGCTCGCCGGGGCCGTGGCCGCGGCCTTCGACCCGCACCTGCGCCCGCACTGGCAGGACCTGCTGTGGAGCGGCCGGGGAACGGCGGTGCTCGCCGGACAGGCGGCGCTCACCTGGGTGCTGCTGTTCCTGCACGAGCTGGCCCACCTGCTCACCGCCCGCGCCGCGGGCGTCCCCGGGACCGTCCGCTTCGGCACCCGGCTCCAGTTCCTCGTCCTGCAGACCGACGTCTCCGGCGTCTGGCAGTGCGACCGGCGCACCCGGATCACCGTCTACCTGTCCGGGATCGTGCTCGACCTCGCCCTGGCAGGCGGCTGCGTACTGATGACGGCGGCCGGCGGCCCGCGCCGCCTCCTCGCCGTGGTGGTCCTCACCAAACTCGTCGGGGTCGCCACCGAACTGCTGGTCTTCATGCGGACCGACGTGTACTTCCTCCTCCAGGACCTGCTCGGCTGCCGCAACCTCTACCGCGACGCGACCGCGTACGCCCGGCACCTGACGCGCCGGCTCCTCACGCGCAGCGGCCCCCACCCGCTGACCGGGCTGCCGCCGGCCGAGCGGCGGGCGGTCCGCTGCTACGCCCTGCTGATGGTGGCCGGCTCCGCCGCGTCCCTGGCCCTGGGCTGGCTGGTGCTGACCCGGGTGACCCTGGTGCTGCTGGGGCGGGCCCTCGGCACGCTGGCCGCGCCGCCGGACCTGGCGGCGGTGGCCGACGCGGTGACGACGGTCGTGGTGCTCACCGGACTCCAGGGGCTGTGGGTCGCCGCCTGGTGGCGCCGGCACGGCGGCGGGGTGCGGGCGGGCCTGCGGACCGTCCGCTCCGCCGTCCTCGCCCGGGCCGCCCGGCACCGGCTCTGACGGTCACCGCCGCGCCATAGTGGTGCTGCTGGGGTGCCGGCCGGGTGGCCGAGGCAGGGGCTGCCGGAGCGGGAGGGATCAACGCCGGCAGCAGCTCCGGCGGCCACTCGGTGGCGGGGCGGTGGGCGGCCGGCGGCCGCATGGCGAGGTGACCGTGAGGAGGCGTTCGGCGGTCGGCTACGGTGCGCCGGGGGCGCTGTCGTCCCCGGGCCGGAGGCCGGTGCCGAATCGCCACGCCTCGATGTCGCGGTAGCGGATCGGTCCGGGCCCGCGGCCGATGTTGCTGCCGACCAGGTGGAGACGGTCGGTGAGCCACGGCCGGCCCGCGAACCCGGCGAGGTCGGCCGCGGCCCCGGGCACGCTGGTGGGATCGTCGCGGCGGGAGCGGGCCAGCGTCAGGTGGGGGCGCAGCGGGCGGTCGGTGAACTCGATCCCGCAGGAGTCGACGAGGTTGCGGACGTCGGTGGCGAGCAGGTGGAGTCCTTCCAGGTCCCCGTCGATCCCACTCCACAGCAGTCGTTCGTCGAAGTGGCCGCTCCCGCGCAGGGCGAGGTGGAGGGCGGGGCGGGTGGTGGCCAGGTCGGCGAGCACCGATCGGAGGGGCGGTACGGCTGTGGAGGGGAGTTCGCCGAGGAAGGCGAGGGTGATGTGCCAGTCCTCGATCCGGTTCCATCGCAGCCGGGGGTAGGTGGCGTAGGTGGGCTGCAGGGCCCGGGCCAGTTCGTCCTTGGCGTCGTCGGGCGGGGCCAGCGCGACGAACACGCGCAGGGTCGGGGGCTCGGGTCGGTCGTTCACCAGGGATTTCTAGCACCCCGCCGGCGTGCCCCTGTCAGCGAGGGGCCGGCGCAGCGCAGCGGCCGGTTACCGGCGCCGGCCCGGTGGTGACGGGCTGCTCGAGGATTCTCGAAAAACCTCCGAACCCACCTGCAACCCCCGGCAGGGATGGACGTCTGTACGGGTGGAGGGCGACGGGGAGCGAGACCGGTGGGGCCAGGGGGGCGCTGCCGGCCGGCCGGCGCGAGGGCCGGGTCGCCTTCACCACACCATCTGCACCATGACCTCGGGGGGTCTCGTCATGCGTAAGTTCGTTATCTCCGCTTCCACGCGGAATGTTCGCTCGTTTTCGGCTCGCCGTCGGCTCGCCTCCGTCGCCGCCGCCGCTGTCCTCGCCGGCGGGGTCCAGCTCCTGGCCACCGATACCGCCTGGGCGTGCGAGGGCCCGCACAAGGCGTTAAACCCGATCGTTTCCAGGGAGGCGCTGCAGCGGCACCACAACGGCGCCCCGGCCGCCGACTTCGTCCAAGCCGTCCCGCTCACGCTGGCCGCCGGTTCGAGCGTCGAGATCGGCGTGGAGTTCGCCAACCTCACCGGGGCGGCCTTCGATGCCGTCGTGCCGACCCTCACCCTGAAGGACGCCGGTGGCGGGCAGCGCCTGCACCTCGGGGACGTGACGGTCGAGGTCATGCGCGAGGGCGTCTGGAAGAAGCTCGGCACCGACGACGGTTGCGGCGGCGAGGCCGTCCGGGTCGACACCTCCCCGCTGGTGCAGGGCCTCCCGGACGGGCGCGCCGGCCGCGCCCTGTTCCGGGTCCGCCTGGCCGCCGGTGCTCCCGGGGACCTGACCGCGCTGACCCTCTCCACCTCGGCGTTCGGCGAGGTCAACGGGTACGGCCCGGCGCACACGACGACGGTCGGGGTCGCCCACCCGGACGCCCGGCCCGCACCCGGCACCACGCCGACCACCCTGGCCGCCCCCACCCCCACCCCCGCCCCCGACCGGACCGCGGCCCCGGCCGCGCCCGCCACCCCTGCACCCACCGACGCCGGGCTCGCCCAGACCGGTGCCGACGCCCCCACCGGGTTCCTCGCCGCCTCCGCCGGCGCCCTCGCCGCCCTCGGTGCCGGTCCGGTCCTGATCGCCGTTGGCCGCGTGCGTGCCCGGCGCTGAGCGGCCCGCGGAACCCGTGGCGGTGGGCAGAGCCTCTCGTCCAGGCCCGCGTCCGGGCCGGGGCGGCCCGGGCGGCGGTGGGCCGGGCGGGGCCGGTCGGCGGGTGCGGAAAGCGGTGACCGGCGCGGCGATGAGTTTCCCGACCCCGGCAGGTCTACATCTCGACGGGGACGACCAACGCACGCATCGGGAGTACAGACATGGGCCTCATCCACATCGAGATGTTCGCGACCCTCGACCTCGTCGGGCAGGCGCGCCCGGCGGCCCCGACGAGGACCCGGTGGGATTCCCGTTCGGCGGCTGGCAGGCGCCCCTGCTGGACGAGGTCGCCGGGGCACAGATCGGTGCCGCGTACGAGGGCACGGACGCCCTCCTGCTCGGGCGGCGCACGTATGACATCTTCGCCGCCTACTGGCCGCACCAGAAGGGCGGCGAGGACGGTGAGATCGCCGAGCTCTTCAACCGCGTCCCGAAGTACGTGGCCTCCCGCGGCACGCCCGACCTGTCGTGGGCCGGCTCCACGCAGCTCGGCCCGGACCTGGCCGGGGCGGTGCGCGGGATCCGCGACCGGCACGAGAACGTGAAGGTCGTCGGGAGCCTGGACCTGGTGCAGACCCTGCTGCGGGAGAAGCTCTTCGACCGTCTCGACCTCTGGGTGCACCCGATCGTGCTCGGCGTCGGGAAGAAGGTGTTCGACGGTGGCGCGGTGCCGACGAACGTCACGCTCCTCGAACCGCCGGTGGCCGGACCGCGGGGCACCGTGTACCTGCGCTACGGGCTCGCCCACGGCACACCCGCCACGGGCGACATGAGCGCGCCCGGCCGTGGTCTCGGGCACGACGACGTCCGGTGATCCGATGACCACGGTCGAGGCCGACGGGATCACCCTGGGCATCGAGTCGTTCGGTGACCAGGACGCACCGCTCGTCCTGCTCCTGGGCGGGACGACGATGCTCTCCTGGCCCGACGCGCTCTGCGAGCGTCTCGCCGCCGGCGGGCGCCGTGTGGTGCGCTACGACCTGCGCGACAGTGGGGAGTCGACGACGGCGGATCCGCGGTCACCCGCCTACACCCTGCGCGGCCTGGCCGCCGACGCCGCGGCCCTTGCCGACATGGCCTCTGCGGCGGTCGGTGCCGGGTTGGCGAGGGTGACAGGCCGGGCTCGGGTTCGGTGAGGATGCTGCGGCCGACCAGGCGTTTCAGCCTGGCGCGGGTGCCTTCGGTGTGCCGTGGCTCGGCGTTGAGGCCGAGGGCCAGGCAGACGTCTGCGGCGCGGAGCCCTTCTCCGGCCGTCCTGCTGATCGGGCGGACCTCGACCAGCTGGCAGCCACTTCGGCCGTGGGTCGCTCGATCAGGTGAAAGCGGAGTGGCAGGTCCTCCCCTTGATCCACCTACCGTCGCGGCGGACTGCCACCAACCGCCGACGAGGGAGAGGACACCCCATGGGCTCCCTGCGCAAGAGCAGCTTCCTGATCTTCCACGACCCCGACGCGCCCACCGAGACGAAGACGCTCGACCCGCGGAACGTCGCGGAGATCGAGGCCGCGCACGAGGCCGGCAAGAAGGAACGCGTCGACGCCCTCATCGCCGACTTCTTCAAGAAGCAGGACCGTAGCTTGGTGTACCTCGCCGCGGAGGACCCGGACGCGGCCAAGAAGCGCCTCAAGGAGTTGGAGGACAGCTACGAGGGACAGGTTCTGCGGTGGATCGTCCAGAGCGTCCAAGACCTCAGCGACGAAGACGGAGCGCTTCTCAACTTCTTCCGGAGCAACCGCAAGATGAGCGACAGCGGCGCGCCCGATCGGCGGACCTTCGCCCGCAATGTCCAGGAGATCGTCACCTCCAAGGCCAAACTCCCCAGCACCCAGTACACCCCGCAACGCAGCCTGCAAGGCACCGTCCGGTTCAATTCGGACGGCTTCGTCGTCAATGAAACCCCGAAGTACTCCAAGTGGGACAGTGAGGAAGAAAAGCACGTGGACTTGACGGAGGGCCAGGTCGTCCGCTCCCAGGGTCCGGCCCTGTGGGTCAAGGTCGCCGACGGCGCATGGGAGAAGGACGGCGACTGGGGCGGCTGCCTCCGGGTCACCTGCGCCACCGCCAAGAACTACTGGATCGCCGCCCGCGACGGCTGAATGAAGGCCGCCACCGCCAGGTCCAAGCCGATCACCTTCTACGACATGGGCGACTACTACGAGATCTGACACAAGGACCGCTTCACCGGTGCGCCGCTGGTCGTTCGAGACGACCGGCTGCGGTTCATCCCCGGCGCCGAGCCCGCCAAGTGGAATCTCCAGGACGCCACCTGGGGCTGATCAGCCCCCGAAACGATGGTGCCCCGCCTCCAACCCGGAGACGGGGCAGCGTCGTTACGCCCGCGGCGCCTGACTCGGCTGCACGCAGCAGGGCAGCCCGCCACGTGCAGCTGCACCTCACGAGGGTGTTCCGCGAGTCCTTGGCCGCTCTCGTCGTCCTTGAAGGCAGGTTGCCCGGCCGGTTCCGGTGCTCACGGCGGGCCGCTGGATGCGGCCGAGCGTCCCGCGTACGCGCGCGATCCGCTGGATGAGCCTGGGAGCCGATCCGGCCGACCCTCGCCACGTGGAAGACGAGGCACCCCTCGGTCGGTGGCCATACGGGCCGGTTCCTCGAATCCGGTGCGGTCCGCGGCCTGGTCGCGCAGGAGCGGCCTGAGGGGTGCTGCGACACCACGCCGCCCTGGCGGCCTACACGGTCACCGGGCACACCGGCGCGAGGCCTGGCCCGGCGCAGCCGGAGGAGGGGGTGAGGGGCGGCATACTCCCGGGGCGCCGACTGGCCAGGCATATCGCTTTTCGATAACATCGAAAAACGATATGCCGCTGGCGCTGGAAGGCGGGGGAACTTGACTTCCTCCCCCTCCCGAAGAGAGGGGGATTCCCCTCAGCCTCGCGGCTGAGCCGTTGCGCGTCGCGCAACGGTTGGGACTACTTCCTGCTTCACCGACGACTGCCCGCCCGGAGTGCTCCGTTGAGGTCTTACACCGTCTCCACAGGCTGCAACCGCCAGTCCGGCGGCCAGGATGTTGCGGGCCGCGTTGACGTCCCGGTCATGGACTGCTCCGCAGTCGCACTGCCATGCGCGGACGGTCAACGGCATCCTCGCGGCGATCGCGCCGCAGGCGCCACACAGCTTCGACGAGGGGAACCAGCGGTCCACAACCACCAGCTCACGCCCGTACCACCGCGTCTTGTACTCCAGCATCGACCGCAGCTCAGACCAAGAGGCATCCGCTATCGCACGCGACAGCTTCCGGTTCTTGATCATGTTTCCCACGGACAGGTCCTCGATCACGACCGTTTGGTTTTCACGGACGAGTCGAGTGGTCAGCTTGTGCAGGAAGTCCCTGCGCCGGTCGGCGATCCGGGCGTGTACGCGGGCGACCTTGCGCCGGGCCCTGGCCCGGTTCGCGCCATCCCCCTCGGCCTTGCCGGCGAGCTCCCGCTGCGCCTTGGCGAGGCGCTCGCGGTCGCGGCGCTCGTGCCGGGGATTGGTGATCTTCTCTCCGGTGGAGAGGGTCACGAGCGCGGTGATACCGGCGTCGATGCCCACGGCCGCGTTCACGGGGGCGGGCATGGTCGGCCGGTCGTCACACAGCAGGGAGACGAACCAGCGCCCGGCGGCGTCCTGCGACACCGTGACCGTGGAGGGGGCCGACCCCTCGGGGACCGGGCGCGACCACACGATGTCCAGCGGCTCGGCCATCTTCGCCAGCGTCAGCCGACCCTCGCGCCACCGGAACGCACTGGTGGTGTACTCGGCGGACCTGCGGGACTTCTTCCGGCTCTTGAACACCGGGTACTTCGCCCGCCTGGCCCAGAAGTTGGCGAACGCCCCTTGCAAGTGCCGCAGCGCCTGCTGCAACGGGACCGAGCTGACATCGTTGAGGTAGGCCAGCTCCTCGGTCTTCTTCCACGCCGTCAGCATCGCCGATGTAGCGCCGTAGTCGACCCGCTCCCGACGCAGCGTCCACGCCTCGGTTCGAGCGGCCAGCGCCAGGTTGTACACCCTGCGAACACACCCGAACGTGCGCGACAGCTCAGCCGCCTGCGCATCGGCCGGGTAGAAGCGGTACTTGAACGCCCGCTTCACGTGGCTGGTCGCCATGGATCACACACTAACAACACCCGTGCCTGTGACCACCTGACCGATAGTCACCTGCCGGTAACGGCATGCCGCCTTGACGGCGACCTGCCGCTCCCTGCCCCGCTATGCGGGAAGTCCCTTTCCTCCCCCGGCTGAAGCCGGGGGTATCCACGGAGGTATTCAGATGAACGACATGTCCTGGTGGACGCGGGTGACGGACCACATCCTGGAGCTGGTCCTGGGGCTGGCCCTCCTGTCGGTGGGGGTCGTCCAGGTCCTCCTCCCGGTCCTGGGGGTCGCCACACCCCTCCAGCCGGCCCACTCCCGCGAGGTGCGCCTCGACGGTGCGGCGCGGCTGCCGGGCGAGACGGCGTCCGCGGCCGTGACGCTGCGCGGCTCCGGCCACGCCGAGCTGGCCTTCACCGACCCCGGTCTCGGTCAGCACCTGCTCCTGGTCCTGCCCGGGCTGGTGAGCGGCCTGCTGGTCCTCGTGATCCTCGCGGCCCTCCTGCGGATGGCCCGCACCTTCCGGGACGGCGACTTCTTCGTCCCCCGCAACACCCGGCACCTCGGCGTGGTCGCCGCCACCCTCCTGCTGATCGGTACCCTGGTCCCCCTGCTCGACATGATGACGACGAACCTCCTGGCCCGTGGACTGCCGATGGCCGACGCGATCACACCCGCCCGCGACTTCGCCGTCCAGCCCGTCTTCCTGGCCCTGCTCGCCGGCGCCGCGGCCGAAGCGTTCCGCGCCGGCACCCGCCTGCGCGCCGACACCGAAGGACTGGTCTGATGCCACCGGAGGACCCGCACCAGATCGAGTGCCACCTCGGCCGCCTGCTCGACGAGCGCGGCATGACCCTGGCCGAACTCGCGGCACGGGTCGGCGTGACCGTCGCCAACCTCTCCATCCTCAAGAACGACCGCGCCAAGGCCATCCGCTTCAGCACCCTCACCGCGATCTGCCGCGAGCTGGACTGCCAGCCCGGCGACCTGCTCACCCACTCCCCCTGACCCACCCACGACGCCCGGAAGACGGGACGCAGCGGGCGGGACGGGAGCGGCATGCGGGACGGGAGCGGCGTGCGGGACGGGAGCGGCGTGCGGACAGCCGGCCGGTGGGGGCCCGCTCCCCCGAGGCGCCGTGGGAGCGGGGGCGGTACGACAGCGAACTCGCCGAGCGCGCTGACCCGCCGACAGGACACTGCCCACGGCGGGGGCGTACGAGGCCGGGCACCCAGCCGCGGCGCAGCGAAAGGGCGTCCGAACGTGGAGAAGCCGGGCCCGGTACGCCTCAACGCACCGGGCCCGGCCTGGAAGTAGCGGGGACAGGATTTGAACCTGCGACCTCTGGGTTATGAGCCCAGCGAGCTACCGAGCTGCTCCACCCCGCGTCGGTGACGCCGACTCTACGGCACGTCAGCCGTTTGACGCGAACCGCTTTCCCGCCCCGGCGCGGCGTGCCGGAACCGCACCGCAGGAAGGCGGCGTCCGGAGCCGGGTGCCGGAACCGCACCGCAGGAAGGCGGCGTCCGGAGCCGGGTGCCGGAACCGCACCGTAGGAAGGCGGCGTCCGGCGCGGGGCGGTGCGGGTGGGCCCGGGCCGCCGCCCGCCGCCCGCCGCGCCGATCGCGCCGATCGTGCCGGGCCGGGAGTCAGCCGATCCGGAAGGTGGCCGACACGACCTGGAAGTGGTGGTCGGCCTCGTCCAGGCGGCCGGTCGGCGCGGAGACCCAGAAGTCGTAGCTGCGGCCCTGCTCCGTCCAGGAGATGTCCTGCACGCGCCGGGCGCCGAAGCCGTCCTCCGGGTAGCCGTTCCAGGTCCACAGCCACAGGGCGGCGTCGGTGGTGCCGTGGAAGACCGTCGGCTGGACGCTGCCGCCGCGGTAGCCGGGGTTGGTCCGCGGGCCGGCGGCGTCCTGCTTGCGGAGCTCGGCCAGCACCCCCTCACCACTCGGGGTGGTGGGGTGGATCCCGATCCGGAAGGCGCGGTCCGGCGAGAGGTAGAACACCCGGCCGGCCGCGTCGGTACTGCGCACCCAGCCGTCCGGGACGGCCAGCGAGAAACCCGCCGGGTCCCGGCGAATGCTGGACCCCGCGGGGACGACCACCGGCCCGGCACTGCCCGAGGCAGCCGGGGACGAGACGGTCGCGGACGGCGTACCGGTCGCGGACGGCACGGCCGGCGACGACGCGGCCGGGGACGTCACCGGCCCGGCCTGCGCCCGGTGCCGCCAGGGACGCAGCCCCGGCTCCAGGACGAGAACACCCGCCACCACCACCGCCACCGCGACGGCAACGCCCCAGCGCAGCCCGGCGCGGCGGCGGGCGGACCGCACGGCCGGACCGGCCGCCGCAGGCACGGCCGGCAGGTGACCGGCGGCAAGGACACCGGGAACGGCGGGCAGGTGACCGTCGGCGGGACCGGGCGCCCGGGCGTCGGACAGGTGACCTGCGGTGGGGGCGTCGGGCGTGAGGCGGCTCCCGGACGGCTGCGCCACGGTGGACGTCTCACCGGTGGCGGGCCGGGCCTCGGGGCGCGCGGGCGCTGCGCCGCTACCGGCCGCCAGGTGGGAGCCAGGGCCGTGAGCGTGCTCGGGACCTCGGGCGTAGGCGTCCTCGAGCCCGTCGGCCGGCTTCGCCTGCCCGGTCGCGGAGTCGCCGAGCAGCGCCTCCGCGACCTCGGCCGTCGGCCGCCCCAGCGGTTCCTTCTCCAGCAGCGAGGCGATCAGCTGGGTGAGCGGACCGGCGCGCAGCGCCGGCGCCGGCGGGTCGGTGGCGATCGCCATCGCCGTCTCGATCGCGGTCGGCCGGCGGAACGGCGGCACTCCCTCCACGGCCTGGAACAGGGTGACGCCCAGCGCCCACAGGTCGGAGGCCGGCGACGGGGTGCCGCCACGCACCAGCTCCGGCGCCAGGTAGTCGACGGACCCGACCAACTCCCCGGTCCTGGTCAGGGTGGAGGTGCCCGCGACACTGGCGATACCGAAGTCCGTCAGCACCACCCGGCCGTCGAGCGCGAGCAGGACGTTGCCCGGCTTGACGTCACGGTGCACGACACCGGCGGCGTGCGCCGCGCGCAGCCCGGCCAGGATCTCCCGCCCGATCCGGGCGGCGTCCGCCGCGGGCAGCGGCCCCCGCTCCTTGAGGACCTCGCCCAGGGTGCGGGAGGGAACGTACTCCATGACCACGCACGGCAGGCCCTCGTCCTGGACCACGTCGTGCACCACCACCACGTTGCGATGGCTGATCCGGGCCGCGCTACGCGCCTCGCGGCGGGTCCGCTCCAGCAGGGTCGCGGTCTCCTCCGGCGACAGCTCCGGACGGACCTTCAGCTCCTTCACGGCCACATCACGGCCGAGCAGCTCGTCCCTGGCCCGCCACACGGTGCCCATGCCACCGCTGCCGATCCCCTCCAGCAGCCGGTACCGGCCGGCGATCAACCGGTCCTCGCCCACCTGGGCACCTTCTTTCATCCTCTGCCCACCCGCCCGCCGCGGGCATCCGTCCACGGCGGGTGATATCCGGAGATTCTCGGCCGCCGGAGGGCCCTCACGCCAGCTCCCGCAGAGATCCCCCACGGTTACCGTGCGTGCCCGCCCCACGGCGGCCCGAAAGGCCGGGCGCAGCCACCGCCACCCGGCACGGCGGCGGCGGCGGGCCGAAGACGCCGAGAAGCCGGCCCGGGACCGAACACCGACCAGAGCCGCGGCCGACACGGCACAACGACGCGACGGCGCGGCGACGCGACGGCACGGAAGCGGCGCGGCGGGCCGAACCACCGGGCCCACACCACGGCCAGGCCGTCGGCCACCCCCCGGATTCCCACCCGCGACAAGGACCCCGGCCCACACCCGGCGCGACCCCCGAATCCGGCCTGACACGCCCTCACCCACCGGCCCCCTCATCACCAACCCCCGGGCCCATGCAAGGCCCCGCCGGGCCCGGGCAGGCCCCGGCACCAGAGAATCCCGGCCCCACCCCGGACCCGGAACAACCCCACCGGCACCGGACAGGACCGAGTTCGCGCCCACGCACGGACAAGCGACGCGACACCCCAACCCCGCAGGAGGCAAACAGCCCCGGCGGAACAAGGTGGAACGGGGCCAGGGCGGTACGGCGCGGCGAGAGGACCCGCTTCCAGGGCCACACCGGGTGATCACCCACGACAGCCCGGCGCAGCGGCCGGGCTGTCGTGTTGGTGGGAGCCGTCCGGAACGGGGCGCAGGACCCACACGGCCACGAAGCAGCAGCGGCCGGTGAGTCGGTGCTGGACCTCCTGCCCCGCAACCGTGTTCGGCCACCGGCGATCGGCCGGGGTTGCCCGGGTCGCACCCCCGGCGCACCCGCCTCGGACGGTCACGCACGAAAGCGGTCACGCACGGAAGCGGTCGCGCACGAAAGCGGTGCCGCGTGGCGGTCCCGTGGGTGGCGCGGTCCCGAACGGCCGTGCGGGGGTGGGGAGTTCGGCTCGCCGGCCACCGGGCCGGGGCACCGGCGCCACGCCCCCGATACGATCACCGTATGACCACGGATGAGCGTATCGAACAGGCCGAACTCCTCTACGAGCGTGCCGTGTTCGGCGGTGACGCCGGTGCGCTGGCGACGGCCGATCTCCTCCTCGACGCCGCGGAGGCGGACCTCGCCCTGGCCCGTGGCCGCGTGATCCACGCCCGGTTCCTGGAGGAACGGGTCGAGGACGCGGCGGAGCTGGAGCTGTTCGAGCGCGCGGCGAAGCTGTACGGCAGGCTCGGGGACGTCCGCGGCGAGGGCGAGGCACTGTTCTGGGTCGCAGCCTTCCACCAAGTGGTCCGGGACGACACCCCAACCGCGCTGCCCGCCTTCGAACGCGCCCGCGACCTGGCCACCGAGGCCGGGGACCGGCTCACCCTGTCCTACGCCCTCAGACACCTCGGAATCGCCGCCCACACGGCCGGACGACTCGACGAGGCCCGCGAGCACCTCGAGGAGTCCACCCGGCTGCGCCGGGAGCTGGGATTCCTGCCGGGAGTGGCCGCGAACCTGATCGGGCTGGCCTACCTCGCCGCCCAGCAGGAACGGCGAGACGACGCCATGACGCACCTCGGGGAAGCGACGGAACTGGCCGAGGCCACCGCCGCCCACGGCGCCCTGCGCTGGGTCACCGAGGCCCGCAAAGACCTCGACATGCCATAGAACTCCCCGACACCGGCGACCGACGGAAAAGCGTCACTCGCGGCCGGACCCGTCCCGGCCGGCCCTGTCCACGCGAACGGGCTCCGGCTCGACGTCCGGGGCCGGTGACGCCGGGTCGTCTGCCGGGTCCTCTGGTGGAAAAGCGACCATGGGCCGGCGACTCCCCCATCCCGCCGTGGTCCTGCCGTCCCCAGCCCGCCGTCCCCCCGTGGTCGCCCGTCCAGCTCACCACCACGCCCACCCCCCAGACCCCGCCCGTCCCGCTCGCCGCGCCGGCGGCGCGCTCCGTCCCTAACGGAGCGGCGGGCCCGCACCGCCCCGTGTCCCGGCCCCCTCGGCCGAGCCCCGAGACAGCGCCCGGGCCGCTCCCTCCTAGAGCTGGTGGCTTTCCCGCCGGCAGGGCCCCTTGATCAGGGCCAGCCGGTGCTCGGGCCAGAGCGTGGGCCGCTCGGGGAGGATCAGCTCGCCCCCACGCCGGATCAGCCAGGCGGTCTCGTAGGTGTGGGTGAGCGCCGCGTCTGCCGAAACCTCCTCCAGCAGGCCCGCCACCAGGGCGACCACGTCGTCGTCCTGAGCGGCCGACAGCTCGTCCCTGCCCGGCTCGATCCAGATCCGGACCCTCACGGGAACCCCGAACTCCTCGTCGATGACATCGAACGGCCCCGGCTGTCGGTGTACACGTCGAAGTGCCCAGGCAGGTACACACGAACATGCTCACCGCGTCACACACGAGACAATCCCGGGCCCCGCCTACTTCGCCGTCGAACCCGGGTCTACGACTCCGGCGGTATGGCCGGCGCGGGAAGGTCGAGAACGCGGGCGAGGGCGGCAGTGACGGGGACGCGGTGGCCGGGCAGGCGCCTGGATGCCCAGTCGGCTGCCAGCGCGAGAAAGTCGGCCAGGTCGCGCTCGGCACCGGCGAGCAGGCGGCGGAGCTCGGTGACGGACAGCTCGATCCTCGGACTGTCGCTCTGCTCGGCGTTGACGGTGAGCCGGACAGTGCTTCCGAAGCGCTCCGCCCACGGCGTTGAGCGGCGCCCTGATGATCCTGATCATGCCGTGTTCTGTTGATGAGACGTGGCGACACCGGCTCGGGACCACGGTCGCCGGCCGGTGTCCTCGGCTGTCGAGAGGCGGCCGCTCGGATTCGCGGGGACGTTGCGCGGGGAGCAGGTCGCGGCGTCCGCTCGTCGGTGTCAGGACGCCTGCGGTTGCTGAAGTCCCTGGAGGAGGAGGGCGATCAGGCGTCGCGGGTCGTAGCGGGAATCGTCGTCGCGTCCGATGCAGAGGTTGCCGATGCCGCGCATCAGTTCGTAGGGCTGCGTGCCGGCCCTGATGTCACCGGCCTCGACCGCGGCGTCGAGCAGGTGGGCGCAGACGGGCAGCAGGCGGTCGAGGAAGTAGGCGTGCAGCGCGGCGAAGCGGTCGTTGTCGGACTGCAGGGCGTCGGCGAGCCCGTGCTTGGTGACGAGGAAATCGACGAAGAGGTCGATCCACTGGCGCAGCGCGTCGAGGGGTGAGCCGGTCGTGGCCAGCAGGTTCGGGCCGGCCTCGGCGCAGGCCTCGATCTGGTGGCGGTAGACGGCGGTGACGAGATCCGCGCGGGTCGGGAAGTGGCGGTAGATCGTGGCCATCCCGACGCCTGCCCGGGCTGCGATCTGGCGGATGGGCGCGTCGACGCCGGAGGCGACGAAGACCTCGGCGGCGGCGGTGAGCACCGTCTGCCGGTTGCGCTGGGCGTCGGCCCGCTTGCTTCGGGACGGCACCTGCCCGGCGGGGTTTTCGGTGGTCATCGCGTTCTCCCTCGGTACCGCTTGACAAAACGGAGCACTGCTCCGGATATTAAGTGGAGCAGCGTTCCGCTTCAGGGTATCCGAAGCGGAGCGCCCCTGACCGTCTTCTCCGCCCCCGGTCACAGCAAGACCGGGGTGCGGCCGGCACCACGAAAGGGAACCACCACCGTGAGCACATCCACCGCCACCAGCGCCGACGCCCTCGGCTCGCCCGTCCCGGTCCTGTCATTCAGCCCCGTGGTCCTGCCCGTACCCGGACGTCCCGTGGACCTCCAGGTGCGCGTCTGCGCACCCGCGACCGGAACCGGCCTCCCCGTCATCCTCCTCTCCCACGGCCACGGCCCCTCGAACCACCTCTCCTCGCTCCACGGCTACGCACCGCTCGCCGACTTCTGGGCGGCCCACGGATTCGTCGTCCTCCAGCCCACCCACCTCACCTCCAGGACACTGAGCCACCTGGTCGCCGACGCCCCCGGCGCACCCGACTTCTGGCGCTCCCGCGCCGAGGACATGACCCACATCCTCGACCGGCTCGAGGTGATCGAGCGCACCGTGCCGCAACTCGCGGGACGGATCGACCCCACCAAGATCACCCTCGCCGGACACTCACTCGGCGGCTTCACCGCCGCCCTCCTGCTGGGCGCCGGACTCACCGACCCCGACACCGGGAACCTGGTGCACCTCGTCGAGCCCCGGATCAAGGCGGGCGTGCTCCTCGCCTCGCCCGGCAGGGGCGGCGACGTCCTCAACGGACCAATGGCGAAGCAGTGGCCGATCATCGGAGCCGTCGACTTCTCCACCATGACCGCACCCGCGCTGGTCGTCGCCGGCGACAAGGACGACTCCCCCCACTTCACCGACATGGGACCGGCCTGGCACGCCGACCCCTACACCCTCGCCCCCGGCCCCAAGACCCTGCTCACCCTGTTCGACGCGGAACACGGACTCGGCGGGATCGCCGGATACGACGCCGCCGAGACCACCGACGAGAACCCCGAACGAGTCGCCGCCCTCGCCCACCTCACCGCCGCCTACCTCCACACCCAGCTCCACCCCGGCGCCCCCACCTGGCACACCGCCCGCCAGGCACTGACGACCGGCCCCGACGCGGTAGGACGAGTCGAAACCAAGTAACCCCCGCGGCCACGTCCCGCACCGGACGACCCACACCCTCGTCACTCGGCCCACCGCGTCCGGGACGCACCGGGGCCACAACCCCTCGCACCCCACGAACACGACGAAGCCCGCCCACGGAAGCCGCGAGGAACACAACGACACAAGCAAAATCCCCCCGCCACGCAAGCCGACACGGACACACGGGGCCGGTCAGCCGGCCGGCACACCACAACCGGGGCCCGCCCGGCCGGCCGGCGTGAAGTGCCTCGACCCACAGGGCCCCCAGCCGAAACCGGCCGCCTCGGCACTGCCCGGCCTCCCGCCCCGTTCGCATCACAGCCCACCGCAGACACCACTCAAACCCGTGAACCACCGCCGCTGGTACCCGTGAACAGAGCCAGGCCCTTGGAGGTGATCGAGCCGGTCACCGAAACGCGCTCCCGCCACCGGCCACCGCGTTTCGGTGACCGCCCCAGCGGCAACGACCCGAAACCCGCGCCCCCTACGCACCAGCCAACCGCCCACCCGGACCATCGGACAGACGGACCGAACGGATCCGCCCAGCCATCCCGCCCAGCCATCCCGCCCAGCCATCCCGCCCAGCCATCCCGCCCGGCCATCCCGCCCGGCCATCCCGCTCCGGCCGTCCCGCTCCGACCGTTTTGCCCGGCCGCGAACGGCCCTTCGACAGGAGCCGGCACTGCGCCGGCCTCCGCCGCCGCACGAAAGACACCGACCGACACCGGGGCCGGCCCGACGGGAGCGGCCCGGATTCCGGGACCGCCCCGGCGGGGGCGGGCGAACGCGGGCCGCCCGCCCCCTCGGGGGAAGGAGGCAGGCGGCTTCCGGCGGGACAGCGCGGGCAGGCGATCCGTCCGGGTGTCAGGACCACTGCTCGGCGGGCTTCACACCCGGGACCGGCTTGCCGATCACGGCGAGCGGGACGAAGAAGTTCACCTGCCCGATCGCGATCGTCAACGTCGCCAGGGCCTTCGGCTCGTAGAGCTCCGCCGCCCGGGCGTAGAGCTCGTCGGTGACCCGCTCCCGGCCGACCGGCGCCGTGGTCAAAACGGCCTCCACCAACTCCAGCGCGACCCGCTCCGCAGCCGTGAAACACGATGCGGTG